>NZ_JBFBAO010000150.1:0-14962 GCF_040682255.1 Micromonospora sp. NPDC051296
GGCGGGGCGAGGCACAATCGAAGCCATGTCGCGCCGCGCCGTCTCCGCCTTGCTCGCCAGTGCCCTGTTCGCCAGCGCGCTGGTCGGCTGCTCCACCGACCGCCGCCCTGCCGAGCAGGCCGCCGCAGCCACGCCGCTGGCGACCACACCCGCGCCGCCGGCGACTTCGTCGGCACCGGCGATCCCCGCCGGGAGCGCGCCGCAGCAGACCTTCGCGGTCGGCGTACGACAGCTGAAGCTGAACCGCGACGGCGACCGGCCGCTGCCGGTGACCGTCTGGTACCCGGCGTCCGGCCGGGCGGGCGGCGAGCCGGCGGCCTCGGCACGGGCCGCGGACGGCAGGTTCCCGGTGGTCATGTTCAGCCACGGCCTGGGCGGCCGACCCGCCGACTACGCGGCCCTGCTGACCCGCTGGGCGGCGGCCGGTTTCGTGGTGGCCGCGCCGACCTTCCCGCACACCTCTCGGGGCGGCGACCGGAACGTGCTCGATGTGCTCAACCAGCCCGCCGACGTGTCGTACGCGTTGACCGAGTTGCTCGCCCTCGACAAGCGCGCCGGCGACCCGCTGCGCGGCCGGATGGCCACCGACCGGGTGGCCGCCGCCGGGCACTCGGCGGGCGGGGTGACCACGATCGGGTTGTTCACCGCCGGCCGGGACGACCGGCTGGCCGCCGGGATCGTCTTCGCCGGCACCGCGCTCGGGGTGGGCACCGCGTTCGCTGGTGCCGCAGCACCGCAACTGTTCGTGCACGGTGAGGCCGACGAGGTGGTGCAGTACGCCGCCGGCAAGGCCGTGTACGACAAGGTGCCCTGGCCGAAGGCGATGCTGAGCCTGCCCAACGGCGACCACGGCCGGGCCCTGTTGAGCGACGGCAAGTCGCTGGGGGTCGTCGCCGACACCACCATCGAGTTCCTGCGCTGGACGCTCTACGGCGACGCCGACGCCAAGGAGCGCATCGCCGAAGCCAGCGCCCCCGGCAACATCGCCACCCTCGACAACCGCCTGCAATGAAAGGAAGGGCCCCTTATTAACGCCTCCGGTAGAGCAGGGGCCCCCTCTTAACACCTCAGCTGGTGTGGTCGACCACGACCTTGCCGAAGACGTCTCCGGAGTGCAGGCGGGCGAAGGCGTCCGCGACCCGGCTGAACGGCACCACGCTGTCCACCACCGGGCGCACCTTCCGCTCGGCGCAGAAGGCGAGCAGGCCGGTCAGCTCCGCCGGGGTGCCCATCGAGGTGCCCAGGATCTCCAGCTGCATGGCGAAGACCCGGCGCAGGTTGACCGCCGGCTCGTGCCCGGCCGTCGCGCCGGAGACCACGATCCGGGCGCCCGGCGCGGCGGATTTCAACGAGTGGTCGAAGGTGGCCGCACCGACGGTCTCGATCACCACGTCGACCCGCTCGGGCAGCCGGGCGCCGGGTTCCATCGCGGTCGCGCCCAGCCCGGCGATCCGCTCCCGCTTGGCGGCGTCGCGGCTGGTCGCGTACACCCGCTTGCCCATCGCGGCGGCCAGCGCGACCGCCGCGGTGGCCACGCCGCCCCCGGCGCCCTGGACCAGCACGGCCTCGGCGTCGTCGACGCGGCCCTTGGTGGTGAGCATCCGCCACGCGGTCAGCCAGGCGGTCGGCAGGCAGGCCGCGTCGGTCGCCGCCAGCCCCGCCGGCAGCGGCAGCAGGTTCGACCGGGGTACGGCCACCCGCTCGGCCAGGGTGCCGGGGAAGTGCTCGGAGAGGATGGACATCCCGCGCGGGTCACCGGGGGTGGGCACCACCGGGTAGACGACCACCTCGTTGCCGTCCGGGTCCACCCCGACCGCGTCGCAGCCGAGGATCATCGGCAACTGCTCGGCGCGAAGCCCGACGCCGCGCAGCGACCAGAGGTCGTGGTGGTTGAGCGAGCTGGCCGTGACACGCAGGGTCACCCAGTCGTCGTCGGGCAGGTTCGGCTCGGGCTGCTCACCGACGGTGAGCGCGGCGAGCGGATCGGCGTCGTCGAAACGGGAGGCGAAGGCAGCACGCATGATCCGCACGGTAACAAGCTGAGCGCTCGTTAAGAAGGGGCCCTTCCTATGCATGAGGCGTTAAGAAGGGGCCCTTCCTTACACCTCAGGCGCGGGCGACGCCGTCGCGGCGGGCCGCTTCGGCGACCGCTTCGGCGACGGCGGGGGCGACCCGGGGGTCGAGCGGCGAGGGCACGATCGCCTCTGGGGTAAGCGTCTCGGCCACCACGGAGGCGATGGCGTCGGCCGCCGCGACCTTCATCGCGTCGGTGACCCGGGTGGCCCGGGCATCGAGCGCGCCGCGGAACACGCCCGGGAAGGCCAGTACGTTGTTGATCTGGTTCGGGTAGTCGCTGCGCCCGGTGGCGACCACCGCGACGTGCCGCGCGGCCACCTCCGGATGCACCTCTGGAGTGGGGTTGGCCAGCGCGAACACGATCCCGCCGGGGGCCATCCCGGCCACCGCCTGCTCGGGGATCTGCCCGCCGGAGACGCCGATCAGCACGTCGGCGTCGCGCAGCGCCTCGGTGATGTCGCCCTGGCGGCCGTCGGCGTTGGTCAGCTCGGCCAGTTCGGCCTTGGTGCCGGTCAGGCCGGTGCGCTGACCGCAGATGATTCCCCGGGAGTCGCAGACCACCACCCGGTCCGCGTCCACTCCCCCGGCCACCAGCATCCTGGTCACCGCCACCCCGGCCGCGCCCGCGCCGCTGACCGCCACCCGCAGGTCGCCGAGCTTGCGGTTGAGCAGCGTCGCGGCGTTGCGCAGCGCGGCCAGCACGACGATCGCGGTGCCGTGCTGGTCGTCGTGGAACACCGGGATGTCCAGTGCCTCGTCGAGCCGGCGCTCCACCTCGAAGCAACGTGGAGCGCTGATGTCCTCCAGGTTGATCCCGCCGAACGACGGCGCGAGCGCCTTGACCACCGCGACGATCTCGTCGACGTCCTGGGTGTCCAGGCAGACCGGTACCGCGTCGATCCCGCCGAACTGCTTGAACAGCACGGCCTTGCCCTCCATCACCGGCAGCGCGGCGCGCGGGCCGATGTTGCCGAGGCCGAGTACGGCCGAGCCGTCGGTGACGACCGCGACGGTGTGCGACGCCCAGGTGTAGTCGTGGGCGAGCGACGGGTCGGCGGCGATCGCCTCGCAGACCCGGGCGACCCCGGGGGTGTACGCGAGGGAGAGATCGTCCCGGCTGGTGAGCGGGACCGTCGAGACGACGGCCATCTTGCCGCCACGATGCAGCTGGAAGACGGGATCAGCAGGGTCCACAGTGGACGAAGACATGGTGACTCCAGGATCTGTCGAGCAGATGGACCGGCCGGTCGGGCGCACGGTGAGGCGACGAGCGGCGGCGCGAGGTGCGGGGGGTCACCCGGGCACTTCCGAGCATAGTGGTGGGGGTGGACCCGGTATGTGAGCAGGGTCATAACGGACGCGGCGGCACCCGACCGAGTCGGGGCCAGTAGCGGGCCACCACCCGGCCCAGCACGTCGGCCACCCCGTACGCCCGGGAGTCGTCGGTGATCAGGTCGTTGTCCCCGGACAGCCACCACCCGCCGTCGACGGGACGGACCGCGCGCTTGACCACCAGCAGGTCCGGGCGGCTGCGGAAGACCGCGATCACCACGTCGCCGGGGTGGACGGCCCGGCCACCGCGACGGACCAGCACCGCGTCGCCGTGCCGCAGGGTCGGCGACATAGACGGACCAGTCACCAGTACGGCCGACAGCGGCCACCGGAGCCGGGGCGCGGGCATGAGTGTTTCACCTCCTACGGCCTCGGGGACCACCTCCAGGAGTAATGTCGTCTTGGATCATCGCAAACTTCCCATGGAGGATCCTGATGCGACTTCCACGCATCCTTACGCCCCGCGTGACCGCCAGCGCCCACTGCGACCTGCCCTGCGGTGTCTACGACCCGGCGCAGGCCCGGATCGAGGCCGAGTCGGTGAAAATGATCTGCGAGAAGTACCAGGCCAACACCGACCCCGAGTTCCGCACCCGGGCCATCCTGATCAAGGAGCAGCGGGCCGACCTGGTCAAGCACCACCTCTGGGTGCTGTGGACCGACTACTTCAAGCCGGCCCACTTCGAGAAGTACCCGAACCTGCACCAACTGTTCAACGAGGCGACCAAGCTGGCGGGTGCCGCCGGCGCCAAGGGCGCCACCGACCCGGCCAAGGCCGACGAGCTGCTGCAGAAGATCGACGAGATCGCGAAGATCTTCTGGGAGACCAAGCAGGCGTGACGTCGCTCGCCGGCGGCGAGGTGTCTCGGCGGCCGACGCGTCCAATCGGGCGCGCCGGCCGCCGTCGTGTCCGGCCGGTCCACCCGGCCACTCCGCCACGATTGACGGCCGCTAACCGCCCGGCCGCCTGAGCGGGTAGAGTCCCCCACCGGGGGGATGAGTGGTGACTCAACTGACCGGCCAGCCGACGACCGACGACGACGTCGTGCACCTCACCGTGCCCGCCGACGGCGGCTATCTGGGTGTCCTCCGCACCGCCACCGCCGGCCTCGCGGCTCGCCTTCAGTTCGCCCTCGACGAGATCGAGGATCTGCGCATCGCGGTCGATGAGGCGTGCGCCATGCTGCTCGCCATCGCTTCCCGGGGAGCCGAGCTCGACTGCCGCTTCGCGGTGACCGAAGACGCGCTGACCGTCGAGGTGACCGTGCCGACCGTGCCAGGCAGCAAGCTGCCGGCCGAGTCGTCGTTCGCGTGGAAGGTGCTCACCGCGCTGACCACGTCGGCGGCGGCGAGCGCGGTCGACGGGCGGGCCACCATCTCGCTGCTCACCCGCCGCGCCTCCGGCTGGTGAACGGCCGCCCGGGTCAGCTCACGCCGCCACCTCGCTCCGCTCGCCGCCGGCGCGAAGCGCCACGCTGCTGTGCCTGATGGTTCGCTCGCTCCGCTCGTTCACTCGAAGCCCAGGGCACGGGTGGTGGGCGGGCTGACCAGCAACCAGGTGACGCCGAGCCCGAGCGCGATCAGCGGCACGCCGAGCCAGCCCAGGCCACCCTGGATCATGAACCAGCCGATCGGCAGCAGCATGAGCTGGAGCACGATGGCCGGCGCGCGGGCGCCCGCCCGGCGACGCAGCAGCGCGCCGCCCAGCGCCCAGAGCGCGACCGCGGCACCAATGGCGAAGGCCGTGACCAGCAGCGCCGACGTCAAGTCGGTGGTAGTGGCGGTGAGATCGGCGACGACCAGCCAGGCCGCGACCAGCCCGACGGCGACCGCCTGGCCCCGTAGCAGCCGGACCGCCCAACGCAGCGTGACGGGGGTCGGGTCGGAGTCGATGGTCACGCGGTCACGATACCCGTGACGTCCCGGAGTACAGTGCCGCCCATGCGGGCCATCCTGCTGGTCAATCCGAAGGCCACCACCACCAGCGAGCGTGCGCGGGACGTGCTCGTCCGGGCGCTGCGCAGCGAGGTCGATCTCTCCGTGCGCTACACCCGGCGGCGTGGTCACGCCACCGCGCTGGCCCGGGAGGCCGCCGTGGAGGGCGTCGACCTGGTGGTCACCCTCGGTGGCGACGGCACGGTCAACGAGGTGGTCAACGGCCTGATGACGGCGACCACCGCCGGCGGCGAGGCGCCGACTGCGGAACGGCTGCCCGCACTGGCCACCGTTCCGGGCGGCTCGACCAACGTCTTCGCCCGGGCGCTGGGCCTGCCCAAGGAGTGGCCGGAGGCCGCCAGCATGCTCCTGGAGGGGCTGCGGCTGGGCCGGCACCGCACGATCGGCCTCGGCCGGGCCGACGACCGCTACTTCACCTTCTGTGCCGGCTTCGGGCTCGACGCGGCGGTGATCCACCGGGTCGAGGAGGCCCGCCGTCGGGGCCGGGTCTCCTCGCCGGGGCTCTACTTCCGCGCCTTCACCGCGCAGTTCCTGTTCGGCGCCGAACGGCGGCACCCGGCGATCCAGCTGGAGCAGCCGGGCGAGGCGGCAGAGGGAGACCTGGCCAGCGTCATCGTCCAGAACACCGCCCCGTGGACGTACGTCGGGGACCGGGAGGCCAACCCGAACCCGGAGGCGTCGTTCGATCTGGGGCTGGATGTGATGGCCTTTCGCCAGCTAGGCGTCGCCAGCACGACACGCACCGTGACGCAGTTCCTCTCCAACACGCCCAATCCGCACGGCCGGCAGGTGCTGCGCCTGCACGACGTGGCCGAGTTCACGCTGGTCGCAAGCCGTCCGCAGGCGTTCCAGCTCGACGGCGACTATCTTGGCGAGCGGGAAAAAGTCAGATTCACCTCCGTTCCCGCCGCACTCAGAGTAATCTGTTAGGCCTCCGGCACCACCGGGCGGAGACGGTCGGCGCGACCCCCGACGCGCGACGACTGCGACACCCGGAACCAATGCCGGAAATGTCAGCAATGTCCGGCGGACTGTACTATATTGATCCTCGACTGTGGTAAGCCGGGTAGCCGGAGTGATCTGGAACCCGGACAAATGGGTTGTGGGCTTGCTCACCGCACGGAGTTTTTCCGAGCGCCACCCTTGACATTGCGTGAGTTCGTGAAAGTATTCACAAGCGAACTTGAGTTACCGGGACATTGCCTGGATATGCTCGGCAGGTTGAGCTGTTCCAGCAGGTCCCCGGGACCAACAGCCTGCTCACGCACTGCCGAATTGACGGACGCAAACCGTCACCATCGGCATTGCGGATGCATATAGGAAAAGCACCAACAGCGAGATTCTGCCACCCACCCAGAATGAGGAGTGTTGCCGCCATGGACTGGCGTCACCATGCTGTCTGCCGCGACGAGGACCCGGAGCTGTTCTTCCCGATCGGGACGTCCGGTCCGGCTCTCCTGCAGGTCGAGCAGGCCAAGGCCGTCTGCCGGCGCTGCTCCGTGACCGACCAGTGCCTGCAGTGGGCGCTGGAGTCCGGTCAGGACGCTGGCGTCTGGGGCGGGATGAGCGAGGAGGAGCGGCGCGCCGTCAAGCGTCGCGGCGGCCTCCGGGTGCTGCGCGCTCACTCCGCCTGATCCACGCACCAGAGCGACACGCCCCGGCCGGCTCAGCCCGCCGGGGCGTTCTGCTGCCCGTTCCGGGGCAGCCCCAGCCCGCCCCCGCCGGCCCAGCCCGCCAACGGCAGCCCAGCCCGCCAACGGCAGCCCAGCCCGCCCGCAAGGCCCAGGCTGTCGCCTCGCCAAGGCCCCGGCCGTCAATCAGCCCTCCTCAAATGCCTGAGCGCGCCTCGGCGTCCACCCGGCGCAGCACCAGGTCGACCAGTTCCGGCGCATCCGTCAGCGGAGCCGCCACCGCCACCGCGCCGGCGTCCCGCGCCGCCGCCGTCACGGCATCGTGGAACAGCCCGGGCGCAAGGAAGTACGCGGCCACGGCCACCCGCCGCGCACCCCGCGCCCGCAGCCGGGCCACCGCCGCACCGACGGCCGGCGGTGCCGCCGAGGCGTACGAGATCCGGGTCGGGGTGCCCAGGGCCGCACCCAGCGCCTGGGCCACCCGGCCCACCGACGCCCGCGCCCCGGGATCCCGGGTGCCCGCCGCAGCCAGCACGAGGGCGTCGAACCGGCCCGGTTCCGCCTCGGCCAGCCGCCGCCGCAACCCGGCCAGCAGTGTCGGATCCACCTCGCCGGCCACCGGGCCGAGCACGTCGGTGATGCGCACCCGGATCGGCGGCCCGGCCTGCCGGGCGGCCGCCACCGCCGCCGGGATGTCCACCCGCCGGTGGTAGGCGGCGGTGAGCAGCAACGGCACCAGGACCGCCCGGGGCTCCCCCGCGGCGGCCAGCCGGCGCAGTGCCTGCGTCGGAGTGGGCTCGGTGTGGTCGAGCCAGCTCGCCAGCACCGGCGTGCCGGGCCGGGCGGCCGAGATCGCCCGGGCCAGCGCCCTGGTCGCGTCGGCCGCCCGCGGGTCGCGACTGCCGTGGGCGACCAGGAGCACCGGGTCCCCGCCCGGCCCGGGCCCCCCGGGCCGGGTCAGGCCGCCGGGCGGCGCCGCCCGTTCGGTCAGAGATGCAGACCGCACTCGGTCTTCTCGAACATGGCCCAGCGGCCGCCGCGCGGATCCTCGCCGGCCTTGGTCCGCCGGGTGCACGGCCAGCAGCCGATCGAGCCGTAGCCGCGCCGGAACAGCTCGTTGACCGGCACGTTCCACCGGGAGATGTACGCGTCCACGTCCGCCTGCGTCCAGGCCGCGATCGGGTTGACCTTCACCTTGCCCCGGCGGGCGTCGAAGGTCACCACCGGCGTGTTGGCACGGGTCGGCGACTCGTCGCGGCGCAGCCCGGCGGCCCACGCGTCGTAGCCGGCGAGCGCCCGCTCCAGCGGCTCCACCTTGCGCAGCTGGCAGCATTCGTCCGGCGACCGGTTGAACAGCCGCGGCCCGTACTCGCCGTCCTGCTGGCCCACGGTGAGCCGCGGCCGGATCGACCGGACGTTGACCGGCAGCGTGCGGGCCACCTCGTCCCGGACGGCGAGGGTCTCCGGGAAGTGCAGGCCGGTGTCCAGGAAGACCACGTCCACCCCGGGCGCGACCCGGGAGACCAGGTGGGCGAGGACCGCGTCGGCCATCGAACTGGTCACGCAGAACCGGTCGCCGAAGGTCTCCGCGGCCCACCGGGCGATCTCCAGCGCGGGCGCGCCCTCCAGCTCCCGGCCGGCCCGCTCGGCCAGCTCGCGCAGCTGGGCGGGATCACGACGCACGCCGTCGGCCGGGCTGGATGCGCCGGTGCCGACCAACCCGAGGCCGACGGCGGAGACCAGGGCGCTCACCGGGTCACCGCCCGGGAGAGCAGGCCGGTGAAGCGGACCGTGAACACCCGGGTGCAGGCGTGGCACTCCCACGCGCCGTGACCGGCCTCGCTCGGCCGCAGGTCCTCCTCGCCGCAGTACGGGCAGTACAGCGGCACGGATCGGGACTCGCTGCTCATCGCGTCACCTCGCTCATCGCAGTTCCTCCTCGTCGACCCTGATCACCCAGTTGGCGAACGCCTCGCCCTCGGTGCGGCCGGCCAGGTAACGCCGGGTCAGCCGCTCGACGTACTCGGGAAGCTCCTCGGCGGTGGTCCTCAGGCCGCGCAGCTTGCGGCCGAAGCCGGCCGTGCGGCCCTCGGTCATGCCGAGCCCGCCGCCGAGGTGTACCTGGAAGCCCTCCACCTGGCGGCCGTCCGGGCCGGTCACCAGCTGGCCCTTGAGGCCGATGTCGGCCACCTGGGTGCGGGCACAGGCGTTCGGGCAGCCGTTGATGTGGATGGAGATGTCCGCGTCGACATCGCGCAGCTGCTGCTCCAGCCGGGCCACCAACTCCTCGCCACGCGCCTTGGTCTCGACGATGGCGAGCTTGCAGTACTCGATGCCGGTGCAGGCCATGGTGCCGCGCCGCCAGGTCGACGGGCGGGCCTCCAGGCCGATCTCGCGCAGCCCGGCGATCAGCGACTCCGTCCGCTCCGACGGCACGTCGAGCACCAGCAGCTTCTGGTACGGGGTGAGCCGCACCCGGCCGCTGCCGTGCGCCTCGACCACGTCCGCGAGCTGGGCGAGCTGGGTGCCGGACACCCGCCCGACCACCGGGGCGGCACCGACGTAGTTGCGGCCGTCCCGCTGGGCGTGCACGCCGATGTGGTCGATCGGCTTGTCCGGCAGTGCCGGAGCGGGCCCGTCGAGCAGCGTCCGGCCGAGGTACTCCTTCTCCAGCACCTCGCGGAACTTCGTCACGCCCCAGTCGGCGACCAGGAACTTCAGCCGGGCCCGGTGGCGCAGCCGGCGGTAGCCGTAGTCGCGGAAGATGCCGACCACGCCGGCCCAGACGTCCGGCACCTCGGCCAGCGGCACCCAGACGCCGAGCCGCTGGGCCAGCATCGGATTGGTGGACAGCCCGCCGCCGACCCACACGTCGAAGCCCGGACCGTGCTCGGGGTGGTCGACGCCGAGGAAGGCGATGTCGTTCGCCTGGTACGGGGTGTCCACCAGCCAGGAGATCGACGACTTGAACTTGCGGGGCAGGTTGGAGAACTGCTTGTCGCCGACGTACCGCCGGACGATCTCGTCGATGGCGGGGGTGGGGTCGATCAGCTCCGCCTCGGCCACGCCGGCCACCGGACTGCCCAGCACGATGCGGGGGCAGTCGCCGCACGCCTCGGTGGTCTGCAGCCCGACCGATTCCAGCCGCCGCCAGATCTCCGGCATGTCCTCGACCCGGATCCAGTGGTACTGGATGTTCTGCCGGTCAGTGATGTCGGCGGTGTCCCGGGCGAACTCCCGGGAGATCTCGGCGATCGTACGCAGCTGGGCCAGGTCGAGCTGGCCGCCGTCGACGCGTACCCGCAGCATGAAGAACTCGTCTTCCAGCTCGTGCGGCTCCAGCACGGCGGTACGCCCGCCGTCGATGCCCGCCTTGCGCTGGGTGTAGAGGCCCCACCAGCGGAACCGACCCCGCAGATCCTGCGGGTCGATGGCGGCGAAGCCCCGGTGGGCGTAGATGTTCTCGATCCTGGCCCGCACGTTGAGCGGGTCGTCGTCCTTCTTGATCCGCTCGTTGGGGTTGAGCGGCTCGCGGTGTCCGAGCGCCCACTGGCCCTCGCCGCGGGCGCGGCGGGGTGCCCGTGCGGGGCGGGCCGAGGGGTCCCCGGGGCGGGCCGGAATGTCGCTGACCGCCATCGCGGCGTCCTCCGTTGTCTGCGGTGCCTCGGTGGGTACGCGGACGCGACGACCGGCTCCCGGAGGGCCGTGGACGGCGATGTCTTGGGCGGCCGGCGCGCTGCGTGCCCGAGGCAGGGTGGTCGGGCGTCGTCAGTAGGCCGGACAGATGGCGCTGCGCACGCGGCCGTAGTCGACGTGGCGTCGGGCCACGAAGCGGCGGACTACGGCGGCGGTCATGGACGTCATGCTGCCACACCTCAGGCGGGCCAGCCAATGAGTGCGTGCCCGATCCCACATCACGGGCGGTCGCTGCCGCCACCCGGAGCGCGACCGTGTGGCAGGCTCGCGACATGGGGGATATGTCCGGTAGGTCAGTCCCGACCGCCGGGAAGGGCGTCCGGCTCAGCGGGATGCGCCTGCGGTCGCTGCCGGTGTGGCTCGTACCGGCGGGCGTCACCCTGGTGCTGACGCTGGCCGGGCTGGACGCCGCGCAACCGTGGCGGGACGAGCTGGCGACCTGGAGCGCCGCCACCCGGGGGGTGCCGGCGTTGCTCCGGCTGGTCGGCACCATCGACGCCGCCACCGGCCCCTACTACCTGTTCATGCACGCCTGGGTGACGGTGGCCGGCGACTCGGTGGCCGCGTTGCGCCTGCCGTCCGCGCTGGCGATGGCGGCGGCCGCCGGGTTGACCGCCACGCTCGGGCAACGGCTCTCGGACACCCGCGCCGGTGCCCTCGCCGGACTGCTGTTCGCGGTGCTCCCCGGCACCTCCCGGTACGGCCAGGAGGCCCGTCCGTACGCCCTCGCCGCCGCCCTCGCCGTGCTGAGCACCCTGCTGCTGGTCGACACCCTGCGCCGCCCCGGTTGGGGCCGCTGGGCGGCGTACGCCGCCGCGACCATCGCCCTCGGGCTGACCCACCTGGTCGCCCTGACCCTGCTCGCCGCCCATGCCGTCGCGGTGCTCACCCGTGCCGCCGGCGTCACCCGGCCACCACCCCCGACCACCGGTACGGCCAGCACCGGCCCGCAGGCCGATCCCGCCCGTACGCCCCCGGACCCCGGCCGCCCGAATGCCGACTGGCTCGGAGCGCTGAGGTCCCGCCAGGGGCTCGGTCGGCCGAGTGGCCGGCTCGGGCCGTTGCGGTGCTGGTTGCTCGCGCTGGTACCGGTGGCGTTGGTACTGACCCCGCTGTTCCTGCTCGCCCGGGGCCAACGGTCCCGCCAGCTGGCCTGGGTGGACACCACCCGCCTCGGTGACCTGGCCGCGCTCCCGGGCGGCCTGGCGCAGAGCGCGATGGTGGGCGGCATGTTGGTGGCGCTCGCCGCGCTCGGCGCGGGGCGGCTCGGCCGACGCGGGCTGCTGCCGGTTGCCGCCGTCCTGCTGCCGGTGCTGCTGCTCTTCGCCGCCGGGCTCGCCATACCCCTGTGGGTTCCCCGCTACCTGGTCTTCGTGGTGCCGTTCGGCTGTCTGCTGGCCGGCGCGGCCCTGGCGGCGGCCCGGCTGCCGGCGGCCCTCGTCGTGGTGGCCCTGGCCGGGCTGCTCGGGCTGCCCGACCAGGTCGCGTTGCGACGCACCCACGAGTGGCCGCGCACCGCGACCGTCGACTACCGGGGCACGGCGCGGATCGTCGCGGACGGTCAGCGCCCGGGCGACGCGGTGGTCTACTCGCCCCGGGACAGCTGGCTCTTCCTCGACCTCGGTCTCCGCTACCACCTCAGCGGCCAGGTCCCCCGGGACGTGCTGGCGGCCGAGGACCAGGATCGCCGGGGCGACCTGTGGGCGGTCGAGTGCGACCGACCCGCCGAGTGCCTGGCCGGCACGGACCGGGTCTGGCTGGTGGTGGCCGGCCGCCGCGCCGACCCGCTGGCGGCCGTGCCCGGCGCCAAGGGGGACGCCCTGCGCGCCGGTTTCACCGTCACCCAGGTCTGGCCACGGCCCGGCCTGACCCTCGCCCTCCTCACCCGCCCGCAGTGAGGCGGCCGTCGGGGGCGGTGCGGGCGAGCGGGACGATCAGGACCGCCTCGGTGCCACCGCCGGCGCCCGGGCGCAGTTCGATGCTGCCGCGCAGCTCACCGGTGACCAGCGCCCGGACGATTTGCAACCCGAGCTTGGCACCGCCCTCGGCGTCGAACCCGGCCGGCAGCCCGCGCCCGTTGTCGGCGACCGAGACGTGCAGCATCTTGCGGAACCGGTGGGCCGAGACCACCACCTCCGGCACCACCGCCTCCGGCTGCGCCGCCTCGGGCAGCACCGCCCCAGGCACCGCAGGCTCAGGCGGCCCGGGCTGCTCCGCACCGGGGGCCAGGGCTTCGTCGGCCTCCCCGGCCGGCGGGAAGCCGTGTTCGACGGCGTTGAGCAACAGCTCGTTGAGAACCATCACCAGCGAGGTGGCGATCTCCGCCGGCAGCACGCCGAAGCTGCCCTTGCGCCGCATCCCGACGCTCACCTCGGTCGCCGCCACCTCGGTCGCCGCGCTGGCCACCCGGTCGACGATCCCGTCGAACTCCACCGCCTCGTCGCTGGACATCGAGAGCGTCTCGTGCACCAGGGCGATCGAGGCCACCCGGCGTACGGATTCCTCCAGCGCCACCCTCGCCTCGGGCATGGACACCCGGCGGGCCTGCAGCCGCAGCAGCGCGGCAACGGTCTGTAGATTGTTCTTCACCCGGTGGTGGATCTCCCGGATGGTGGCGTCCTTGGTGATCAGGGCCCGGTCCCGGCGGCGTACCTCGGTGATGTCGCGGACCAGCACCAGCGCGCCGATCGGCACTCCGGCGGGCATCAGCGGCAGGGCACGGGTGAGCATGGTCGCACCGCGCGCGTCGATCTCCCGCCGGGGCGGTGCCTCGCCGCGCAGGGCCGCGAGGATGCCGTTCCCGGCCTCCGTACCCTCCAGCGGGTCGTTGGCGAGCCGCCGGTGCAGCGCCGCGAGATCCTCGCCCACCAGGTGGGAGGCGTAACCCAGCCGCCGGTACGCCGACTGCGCGTTCGGGCTGGCGTAGGTGACCTTGCCGCCGGCGTCCAGCCGGACCAGACCGTCGCCGACCCGCGGCGCCGAGGTGGTCTCCCCGGGGTGCCGGGGCGGCGGGAACGTGCCGTCCGCGATCATCTGCGCCAGGTCGTCGGCCGTGGTCAGGTAGTTCAGCTCCAGCTGACTGGGGGTACGGGCGGTGGACAGGTTGGTGTCCCGGCCCACCACGGCGATCACCTCGCCGGACTCACCGTCGGCGGCGCGCAGCCGGACCGGGATCGCCTCGTGCCGGGCGGGCACGTCGCCGTACCAGACCGGGTCGCCCTCCCGCCAGATCCGCCCCTGCCCGTAGGCGACCTCCAGGTGCGCCACCTCCGGGCCGCCGACGATCCGGCCCACCTGGTCGTCCTGGTACGCGGTGGGCGCGGTGGTCGGCCGGACCTGGGCGACGCAGAGGAAGCTGCCCTCGCCGTCCACCGGTACCCAGAGCAGCAGGTCGGCGAAGGACAGGTCGGACAGCAACTGCCAGTCACCGGCGATGCGGTGCAGGTGGTCGATGTCGGCCGGACGCAGACGGGTGTGCTCCTCGGCGAGGTCGCGCAGCGTTGACACGCCGACCAGCGTGCCACGCCGATGGTCACATCGTCGCGGTGACCTTCTTCAGCCCTCGTGGCGCGTCCGGGTCCTCGCCCCGGGCCAGGGCCAGCGCGAGGGCCAGCCGTTGCAACGGGAGGATGTCCAGCAGGGGGGCGTACCGCTCGTCGACCTCGGGCACGGCGATCCGGGTGGCCCCCTCGACCTCGGCGGAGCCGACCACGACCACGTCCGCGCGGCGCTCGCCGAGCCGGGGCAGCACCTCGCCCATCGCCCGCCCACCTGGACCGGATCCGACCACGGCCAGCACCGGCACGTCCGGGTCGGTCATGGCGAGCGGGCCGTGCAGCAGGTCGGCGCCGGAAAAGGCCAGCGCCGGCAGGTACGAGGTCTCCATCAGCTTCAGCGCGGCCTCCCGCGCGGTCGGGTACGCGTACCCCCGGCCGGTGGTGACCAGTTGGGCGGCGAACCGGTAGCGCGGTGCGAGCTGGGCCGGGGTGGGGTCGGCCAGGGTACGGGCGGCCAGCTCGGGCAGGGCGGCCAGGGCTCGGCGTTCCTCCTCGGGCAGCGCACCGTCGCCGGCCCGGATCCCCTCCACCAGCATCAGCAGGGCGAGCAGCTCGGCGGTGTAGGTCTTGGTGGCCGCCACCGCCCGCTCGTGCCCCGCCGCGATATCGACGGAGAACTCGGCGGTGGCCGCTAGCGGCGAGTCCGGCGCGTTGGTGACCGCGAGGGTGAGCGCGCCGGAGTCCCGGGCGACCCGGAGCACCTCGGCCAGGTCG
>NZ_JBFBAO010000151.1:0-14947 GCF_040682255.1 Micromonospora sp. NPDC051296
GTTCGGCGAGGGTGATGGCGGTGTGCGCGACCAGCCAGTCGTGGGCGTGGATGACGTCGTAGGTGCCGGTGTCGGCGGCGCGCAGGGCGGCGCGGGTCAGGGTGTGGTTGAACGCCATCGTCCAGGCCAGCAGCGAGCTGGTGGCCAGGGGGAAGGTGACCGGGTCCTCGGCGGCGCGCAGGATGCGTACCCCGTCGACGTGTTCCTCCAGCGGCGCGCCGTCGGCGTGCCGGGTGACGACGGTGACCTCGTGACCGGCGGCGGCCAGCGCGACGGAGAGGGCGTGCACGTGTCGGCCGAGACCGCCGACGAGGACGGGCGGGTACTCCCAGGACAGCATCAGCACCCGCTGCGACCGGGCGGAGTTGATGTCGATCACGTCGGCGTTCGGTGACATACGCGCCCCCTTTGAGTTGTCTCCGCGCGGCCGTCGGCCGGCCCCCTGGCGGGCCCGTTCGCGTCGCGGCTGGATCGGCACCAATCCTGGTCGCAGCTGGATAACCAGCGGAGACGTACCCGTTGCGGCGGTGTAAAGCGCTACCGGCGAGCGCGCGGCAGCTCCGCGATTGACCAGGTCTGGACCGGGCGGCCGGCGTCGGCGTGCGGGCCGGCCGCTGGGCGCTTGGTCACGCATTGTGCCGAACTCCTGCGACAGCCGTAGGAGTGGGCGGCCCGCACCTCCCACAGGTGTCCGAAGACCTGCCACGGCCTGGTTCGTAGGTTCTATCCCGACGGTGCACCGAGGGGCTCATAGTCCGCACACCAGGACCGGCGTGCGGCGGTCGACGTCGGGTGCCTGGAAGGAGCTGCACGATGCGAACCACGAGACGATGGTTGGGGAGAGCGGTGGTGGTCGTGATGACCGCAGCCGTCCTGCCCGTTACCCCGGCGTTGGCGCAGCCCGCGCCGGCCACTACGGAACTGGTCATCGCCGACGGCGTCACCCAGCCGGTTTTCGGCTACGCGGACTCGGTCCGCGAGCGGATCTTCGTCACCTCCGATGTCGACACCGACGCCGACGGCGCGCTCGACATCGTGGCGATGGACATCATCCGCCCCAAGGCCAGCGACGAGGGCCTGCGGGTTCCGGTGGTGATGGACGCCAGCCCCTACTACTCGACGGTGTGCCGGGGCAACGAGAGCGAGTGCAAGGGTGACCTGGACGGCGACGGCCTGAACGACCGTTGGCCGTTGTTCTACGACAACTACTTCGTCCCGCGTGGTTACGCGGTGGTCCTGCTCGACATGATCGGCACCAACAACTCGACCGGGTGCCCGGTCACCGGCGGCCTCGCGGACAACATCAGCGCGCCGACCGCCATCGACTGGCTCAACGGCCGCCGCAAGGGCTTCGACGCCGCCGGCAACGAGATCGTCGCCGACTGGCACAACGGCAAGACCGGCATGATCGGCAAGTCGTACGACGGCACGCTGGCCAACGCGGCCGCCGCCAGCGGCGTCGAGGGTCTGGCCACGATCGTGCCGATCTCGGCCATCTCCAACTGGTACGACTACTCGCGTAGCAACGGTCTGGTGACCCGGGCCAACAACTACTCGGGCAGCCTGTCCAACACGGTGACCAACCCGAACCGCCGGGCGTACTGCGCCCCGGTGCGTACCCAGCTCGGCCAGGGCGGCGACGACGTCACCGGCGACTACAACGACTTCTGGGCGGAGCGGGACTACCTGCCGCACGCGAACAAGGTGCGGGCCAGCGTCTTCGTGGTGCACGGCATCAACGACGACAACGTGCGGGCGGACCACTTCAGCAAGTGGTGGTACGCCCTGGCCGAGAACAACGTCCCGCGCAAGCTGTGGCTGACCGGGACCGGGCACATCGACCCGTTCGACTTCCGCCGCGCGGAGTGGGTGGACACCCTGCACCGCTGGTTCGACTTCTGGTTGCAGGGCATCGACAACGGGATCATGCGTGAGCCGATGGCCGACGTCGAGCGGCTGCCGGACGTCTGGGAGACGCACGCCGACTGGCCGGTGCCCGGCACCCAGCCGACCCAGGTGTTCCTGCTGCCGGCGACCGACGGTGGCGCCGGCGGCCTGTCGGTGAAGTCCGGCCCCGGGAACAAGTCGGCGACCTTCCAGGACACGCCGACGATGAGCCAGGCCAACGCGATCCGGCACCCGTCGGACCCGCAGGCCAACAAGGACAACCGGCTGGTGTTCCTCTCCGAGCCGCTGAAGGCGCCGCTGCACATCTCCGGCACGCCGATCGTGCGGATCAAGGCCTCGGTCAACGGTACGGACACCAGCTTCGCCGGGCTGCTCGTCGACTACGGCACCCGGGAGCGGTTCAGCACCACCGGCGACGGCATCCGGACCCTGACCACCGAGGACTGCTGGGGTGAGGCGGCCAACTTCGGCGGGCACGCGGAAGAGGCCTGCTACCGGCAGGTCGCCAAGACCGTGGCGAGCAACCCGCAGGAGCTGGTCACCAAGGGCATCATCGACGGGCTCAACCTCGACTCGCTGTCCGTGTCGACGCCCCTGCTGCCAGGCGAGAAGAACGCCGTTGACGTGCCGCTGATGCCCGAGGACTACGTCTTCGAGGCCGGCCACCAGATCGGTGTGATCCTGCTCGGCTCCTACTCCGGCTACAGCAGCCGGGCCAAGCAGACCCGGGCGGAGATCACCGTGCACTTCGACAGCACCCGGATCACCCTGCCGGTCGTCGGTGGCCGCAAGGCCGCCGTCGCGGCGGGCCTGGGCTAGGCGGGCCTGGGCTAGTGGGGTTGGGTGGGGCACCCGGCGGGCGCCCCACCCAACCCCACCCGCCCTACCGGCGGGCGCGCAGCAGTTCGGCGACCGACCAGGCCTGGAACGGGCAGCCGGTGGCGGTGTGCGGGGCGAGACCGTCGGCGGTCTCGCTGACCGAGCCGAGACCGTACTCGGTCAGGTGCGCCTCCAGGCCGGCGAAGAGTTCGTCGGCCGGCCGGCCCGCCCGGCGGCTGGCATCGGCGTACGGGCCGATCAGCCACGGCCAGACCGTGCCCTGGTGGTAGGCGCTGTCCCGCTCGGCCGGCCCGCCCCGGTGCCGACCGACGAAGCCGGGGCCGTCGGGGGAGAGGCTGCGCGGGCCGAGCGGGGTGAGCAGCCCGGCGCCGACGCGGTCCAGCGTCTGCGGGTCCGGCACCAGCGGCGCGAACGGCAGCGACCAGGCCAGCAGCTGGTTGGGGCGCAGCAGGTCGTCGTCGTGGTGCGCCGAGCCGCCCAACGGGTACGCCGGCGCGGGACCGTCGACCACGTCGTGCAGCCAGCCGGCGGGGGTCGGGAACCGGTCCCGGAACGCCTTGGCCGCCCGCTCGTGCAGCCGGTGCAACCCGTCGGCGTCCCGCCCGGCCAGCTCAGCCAGCTCGGCGACCCCGGCCAGACCGTTGATCCACAGGGCGTTGACCTCGACCGGCTTGCCGTGCCGGGGAGTTACCGGCGCTCCGTACACCCGGGCGTCCATCCAGGTCAGCGCGGCGCCGGGGACGCCCTGGGTGAGCAGTCCGTCGGCCGGGTCGACGACGATGCCGAACCGGGTACCGGCCAGGTGGGCGTCCACCACCTCGCAGAGTGCCGGCAGCAGCTCGTCGCCGAGATCGGTGTCGCCGGTGACGGTGACGTGCCGGCTGACCGCGTGCAGGAACCACAGCGTGCCGTCGACGGTGTTGTACTCGACCCGGCCGGTGTCGGCGGTGTTGGCCAGCATCCCCTCCGACAGCGTCGCCGCGTACGACCGCAGCAGCTCGCGGCCGAGGGAGGCCCGCCCGGTACCCAGGAACAGCCCCTCGTACGAGATCATCGTGTCCCGCGACCAGGCACCGAACCACGGGTATCCGGCGACCACGTCCACGGCGGCGTCGTTGGTCCGCACCACGAACGCGTCGGCGGCCAGCGCCAGGGTGGCCGCCACGTCGTCGGCAGGCTTGGCCGACGCCACCACCTGACGGTTGCGCCGCCGGGCCGCCGCGATCACCTCGGTGGCCGGCGGCGGTGCCGGGGCCGGGTCGCCCGCCCAGGCCAGCACCGACAGGGTGTCGCCGGGGCGGTGCAGGGTGTCGCGGAACTGGCCCGCATACCACAGGTCCTCCTCCGCGGGCAGGCCACGGGCCGCCTCCTCGCGGTGGTGGACGCCCCGCCACCAGTGGCCCTGCGGAGTCCAGCCCGGCCCGGACAGCCGGTACGCCCCCTCGATCACCGCGCCGCCGTCGACCGGCTCCATCCGCAGCGGCGGCCCGTCCGCGCGGCGTTCGCCGTGGGCGTCCCGCCAGGTGCACGCGGCGGCCAGTTCCAGCTCGACCGGGCCGCCACTGATCAGCCGGTGCACCACCGCCACGCAGGACCGCCCGTGCAGCATGGCCAGCTCCCGCTCGATCACCACGTCGCCGACGCGCCACCGCCAGCGCGGCAGCCCGTCGGCCAGGTCGAAGCGCTCCATCAGCTCGAAGCCGCGCGGGTCGACGTCGCCGGAGGCCCACTCGTGTGCGCCGAGGCGCACCCGTGCTCCGGAGGGGAGCAGCACCGCCGGGTCGAGGCCGACCAGTCCCACCTTTCGGGAGGCCGGGGTCCTCCCCGGCACCACCAGCAGCCCGTGGTAGCGCCGGGTGCGCAGCCCGCCGACGGTGCCCATGGCGTACCCGCCGAGGCCGTCGGGCACCAGCCACTCGCGCCCGGCGGCGCTGGTCAGCTCGCCGCACACCTGCGGACCGAAGCGAATCTCGATCAACTTTCCTCCACCGGCGGCGAGGTGTAACACGACACGACGACAATGACCGCTGTGGTGAAGTACCCCGGCGGCGTCGAAGATGTGCAGGTGATCATTGACGGTTCGCCCTCCGCCCCGGCTCCCGACGCCGAGCGAGTCCGGCTCGCCCAGGCTGACGCCGGCGAGCAGGACTGGCGCGCATGGGGTCCCTATCTGTCCGAGCGGGCGTGGGGGACGGTACGGGAGGACTACAGCGAGCACGGCACGGCGTGGGACTACTTCCCCCACGACCACGCGCGGTCCCGAGCCTACCGGTGGTCCGAGGACGGCATGGCGGGCGTGTGTGACGACCGACAGACGTTCTGCTTCGCCCTCGCGCTGTGGAACGGGCGCGATCCGATCATCAAGGAGCGGATGTTCGGCCTCGGTGGCGACGGCGGCAACCACGGCGAGGACGCCAAGGAGTACTGGTGGTACGAGGACTCCACGCCCACCCACTCGTGGATGCGCTGGCGCTACCACTACCCGCAGGCCGCCTTCCCGTACGACGAGCTGGTCGCGGTCAACGGGCTGCGCGGCCGGGACGACACCGAGTACGAACTGGTCGACACCGGCATCTTCGACGACGACCGGTACTGGGCGGTAACCGTCGACTTCGCCAAGGCCACGCCGACCGACATGTGCATCGTGGTGACCGTGGCCAACCGGGGTGACCGGGCCGAGCGACTGCACGTGCTGCCGCATCTGTGGTTCCGCAACACCTGGGCCTGGGGGCTGCCCGGCACGGACCGGGTGCCCCGGATCGTCGGCGCGGGGCGCCGGCTGGTCGGCGAGCACTGGGTACTCGGGCAGATCATGCTCGAAGGCGACGGCGACCCGACGCCGCTGCTCTGCGACAACGACACCAACGCCGAGCGGCTGTGGGGGCTGCCGAGCCGTACGCCGCACCCGAAGGACGGCATCAACGACCACGTGGTGGGCGGGGCGGAGACGGTCAACCCGGAGCTGGAAGGCACCAAGGGGGCGCTGCACTACGTACTGGACGTGCCGGCCGGCGCCGAACGGCGAATCCGGCTGCGGCTGACCCGTACCGCCCCGCCGCCCGCCGCCGGCGACCCGCCGCCGGCCGACCTGACCGACGGCTTCGACGCGGTGCTGTGGGCCCGGCGGGCCGAGGCGAACCGGTTCTTCGACGGGGTGATCCCGGCGAAAGCCACCGCCGACGAGGCGTTGATCGCCCGGCAGGCCATCGCCGGGCTGATGTGGGGCAAGCAGTTCTACCACTTCGACGTCAAGCGGTGGCTGGAGGGCGATCCGGGTTCGACGCCGCCGGCCGGACGCCAGCACGGGCGCAACAGCGCCTGGTGGCACATGACCAGCTTCGACGTGATCTCCATGCCGGACCCGTGGGAGTATCCGTGGTACGCGGCCTGGGATCTCGCCTTCCACTGCGTGAGCATCGCCCGGGTCGATCCCGGGTTCGCCAAGGAGCAGCTACTGCTCCTGCTGCGCGAGTGGTACCTGCACCCCAACGGGCAGATCCCGGCGTACGAGTGGGCGTTCGGCGACGTCAATCCGCCGGTGCACGCCTGGGCGGCGTTGAAGGTCTTCGAGATCGACGGCAGCCGGGACCACGACTTCCTGGCCCGGATGATGCACAAGCTGCTGATGAACTTCACCTGGTGGGTCAACCGCAAGGACACCGGCGGCAACAACGTCTTCGAGGGCGGGTTCCTCGGGCTGGACAACGTCGGCCCGTTCGACCGGTCGGCGGCGCTGCCGGTGGCCGGGGTGCTGGAGCA
Organism: Micromonospora sp. NPDC051296; assembly: GCF_040682255.1. Lineage (NCBI taxonomy): Bacteria > Bacillati > Actinomycetota > Actinomycetes > Micromonosporales > Micromonosporaceae > Micromonospora > Micromonospora sp. NPDC051296. Next base: position 6,508 of record NZ_JBFBAO010000151.1, read on the forward strand.
GTCCGACGGCACCGGCTGGATGGCGATGTACGCGCTCAACCTGCTCGACATCGCCATCGTGCTGGCCGAGCATGACCGCACCTGGGTCGACACCGCGACGAAGTTCTTCGAGCACTTCGCGTACATCGCCGCGGCGGCGTACTCCCAGGGGCTGTGGGACGACGAGGACGCCTTCTTCTACGACGTGCTGCGGCTGGCCGACGGCACCAAGGTGCCGCTGAAGGTGCGCTCGGTGGTCGGGCTGCTGCCGCTGGCCGCGGTGACCCGGCTGCCCGCCCGCACCCTGCACCGGCTGCCCGAGCTGGGCGCCCGACTGCGCTGGTTCCTCACCAACCGCCCCGAGTACGCCTCGGTGATCGGCGCGCGGCGGATCGGCCCGGACGGGCGGCAGCAACGGCTGTTGTCCATGTGCGGCCCGGAGCAGGTGGTCCGGCTGCTCGCCCGGATGCTGGACACCGACGAGTTCCTCTCCGAGTACGGCCTGCGTACGCTCTCCCGCGCGCACCTGGACAAGCCGTTCGCGGTCACCCTCGGCGGGCAGGAGTTCTCCGTCGGCTACGAGCCCGCCGAGTCGACCAGCGGCCTGTTCGGCGGCAACTCCAACTGGCGCGGCCCGATCTGGCTGCCGACGAACTTCCTGCTGATCAGCGCGCTGCGCGACTACGCGGCGTTCTTCGGCGACGACCTCCAGGTGGAGTACCCGACCCGGTCCGGGGTGAAGAAGACCCTCGACGAGATCGCCGACGACCTGTCCGCCCGGCTGATCGCGCTGTTCACCCGGGATGGCTGGGGCCGCCGGCCGATCTACGGCGCCGCGCAGCTGTTCCAGACCCACCCGGACTGGCGGGACCTGATCGCGTTCCCGGAGTACTTCCACGGCGACAACGGTGCCGGCCTCGGCGCCTGGCACCAGACCGGCTGGACCGCCCTGGTCGCGGATCTCATCCTCACCCTGCGCCGGTAGGGCGCGTGGCGTCGCTGTCGACAATCCGTCCCGGTTGGCTCACCCTGAGTCGCTGGCCGCTAGCATCGGCGGCGTGTCAGACGACCCAGACACAGGGCGGGACGGGGACGCGATCGTCGCCACCGCCTGGCAGTTGGCCGAGGCCGAGGGCTGGGCGGCGGTGACCGCCCGCCGGCTGGCCGAGCGCGCCGACGTCGACCTGGGCACCCTCTACGAGCGCTTCGCCGACCGGGACGCGGTGGTCGCCGCAGTCGCGGTGCGGGGCTTCGCCGACCTGGCCGCCGCGCTGACCGCCGCCCGCGTGGCGGTCGAACGGCCGCCCGGGGTGTGGCCGGCGGTGATGGCGGCCTACCTGGACTTCGCGTACGCCAGCCCCGAGGTGTACGACGCGATGTCCGCCCACACCCCGGATCTGACCCTCGGCGCCGACCAGGTACCCGAGACGGTCGCGGCGACCTTCGGGGAACTGCGTGCGGCGCTGGCACCGCTGGCCGACGGACGGGACGCGGACATCCTCGCCGAACTCGGCTGGAGTCTGCTGCACGGCATGGTGATGCTCACCCGCGGCGGCCGACTGCGCCCGGAGGCCCAGGAGCAGCGCGAACAGATGCTCGGCGAGCGCCTCTTCGGCAGCCCGTAACCCCGTTGCGGTGGGTGGGGGTGTCGCGTAGCTTCGCTGACACGCCGTCGAGCTGGAAGGAGGTCAGAACAATGTCCGATGTTCTGCGCCCCCTCCGCGGCACGGCGTCCACGCGGATCTGACCCGGGGCGCTGCTTCCCGGAGGATCAAGCCATGACCGATCTGGTCATCCGCCCGCTCGTCGCGGGCGAGGAAGAATTGTTCGATTCGATGCCCGACCCGCTGCCGCAACTGCGGCAGGTCGGCTACGCCGACGGGATCGCCGGTGGCGGTTACCGGCCCGACCGCACCTGGATCGCGCTGCGCGCCGGCCGGGTGGTCGGCCGGGCCGCCTGGGTGCTCCCGCCCGGGTCCGTCGGCGAGCCGTGGCTGGAACGGTTCGACCTGGCCGCCGCGCCGGAGGACGGTGCCGCGTTGCTGCGCGCCGCTCACCGGGCGCTCGGTGGTCCGAAGGTGTACTACGCCGCATTGCCCGCGTACTGGCGCCGGCAGCCGCAGGTACGTGCCGTGGTCGAGGCCCCGATGGCGGCGGCCCGGCTCGCCGGCCTGGTCGAGCAGGGGGAGCGGCTACGGTGCTCGTGGACCGGCGGCCCGTTGCCGGCGTCGGCCGGCCGGTACTCGTTCCGTCCGGCCGCCGACGCCGCGGAGATCAACTCGCTGGTCGCCCGGATCGTCGAGCCGGAACTGCTGACCGGCGCGGAGACGGCGCGGGTGGTCGGCGGGGTGGACCTGGCCCGCGATCCGCTGGCCTGGCTGACCGGTCCGGTGCAGGACTGGCGCGTCGCGCTGGACGGCGCGGTACCAGTCGGCCTGGCGGCAACGGCGGGGGACGCCTGCTACCCGATGATCGCCTACCTCGGCCTGCTGGACGTGTCGGCTCGCGGTGAACTGCTGGCTGACGCGGTCGGGACGCTCTCCGCCGGTGGCGCGCACGAGGTGATCGCCGACGTGGACGCGCACCGGGTGGCCACGGTGGCGGAGTTGGAACGCACCGGCTTCCGCCAGATCCGCTCCCGAGTGCCCTTCACACCCCCGGCCTGACCCTCACCGCCTCGCAATCTTGGACAGTTTCCGTTATGCGCTAACGGAAACTGTCCAAGATTGACTCTATCGCTGCGGGATTATCCGGTCGTGGGGGCTGGTCGGGGTGTCCTAGAGTCGCAGCGTGGCAGGTGACGGGGTGGCGATCGAGCCGGGCCGGGTGCTCGTCTTCGACGCGGACGACACGCTCTGGGAGAACAACGTCGTCTTCGAGCGGGTCATCGACGACTTCCTGGAGTGGCTGGAGCATCCCACCCTCGACCGGGTGCAGCTCCGGGCCGTTCTCGACGACATCGAGCGGGCCAACGCCGTGACCCACGGGTACGGCAGCAAGGTCTTCCTGCGCAGCCTGCGGGAGTGCCTGGAACGGCTGCGCGAGCGGCCGGCCACCGAGGCGGAGCGGCGCGAGATCGACGGCCTGGCCGTGGCGCTGCTGACCCACCAGGTCGAGCTGATGCCGGGGGTGGCCGACGCGCTGGACGAGTTGGCCGGCCGGCACGAGTTGCTGCTGCTGACCAAGGGGGAGCGCGAGGAGCAGCAGCGCAAGCTGGACGCCTGCGGGCTGCTGCACCACTTCAAGGCCGCGCACATCGTGCCGGAGAAGAACGTCGAGACCTACCATTGGCTGGTCCGGGAGCACGCCGTCGACCCGGCCCGAGCCTGGATGATCGGCAACTCGCCGCGTTCGGACATCCTGCCCGCCCGAGCAGCCGGGTGGAACGCGGTGTTCATCCCGAACGCCAACACCTGGGTGTTGGAACACGACGAACTCGATCCGGCCGATGCGGGGGTGCTGCACCTCAGCACGTTCCCCGACCTTCTGCGCCACTTCTGAGCGGCGCCCGAGGACGCTGGCGGCGCGGGCTCGCGGCGAGCCTGCCCGCGTGCCGGGCCGCGCCGAATCGCGCCGGGCCTGGGCGGGACGGGTCATCCGTGACGTCGGGCGAGGAAGACCATCTCGCGGCCGGGCCGATCCGGTGCCTGCCGTACCTCGTCCAGCCGGTAGCCGGCGACGGTCAGGGCGATGGTCACCTCGTCGCGGTGCCGGCGGTCACCGTCAGGCCGCGACGGCCAGCAGGCACGCGAGGGTCCCGGTGCCGCAGCCGCAATACCTCTGGCGGCCGGCGTGTCCGGCCCCGGTACTGCCTTGTATCCGTCAGAGGGGCGGGCGACGCATCGCTCGTGGACAGGTCTGATGGAGATCAGCGTTGGTGGCCGGTGTCGTGTTACAACGACCTGACGCTTTTCGACGCTGCTGGCAATAGTTCAACCGCCGGCCACACGTTGTCTTGTCCGGCCACCGGACGCGTGCCTAACCTGCGTCTGCGCCGCGACTCGCCGGGGTGGGTCGCGAGCGCACCTAGTCCGGGTGGGGCACCGTGGAGCTGAGTGCAGGCGGGCCGGCTGCCGTGCTGGGGCTGGCCGCACGCCGCGCCGGTGCTCAGCCCGGACGCGGCCCGCTGCCCACGCCGGACGGGGTCAGGACCGGGGCGTGAGGCCCGGTCCTGACCCGTTCGAGTTCAACGGCACGAGCGCGCCCAACGTGGGCGGCCGGCGGGGCGCGGGCCGGCGATTCGCCATCGTGGTGTCCGCCTCTTGCTGTTGGAGCTGGCGATCATGGCCGATACATCCTGGCTGGTGGGCCCACTCGTACGGACTATCTGCGGCGCGGTCGCCGGCCCCCTGAGCACCCGTGGCGGGCCTGCTTAGGGATCTCGTCAATCTCGATTCCTCGATACGGCGACGATAGGTCCCGATGTATCGACGAATATTAGCGTCCACCCGTCGTGTTGATCCACGAACGGGGAGTGACAGGTGAAGAGAGGGCTGAAGAGATCGCTGATCGCGGTCCTGGCGGTCGCACTGGTAGCCACTTTGGGTGGAACACAGCTCCTGAGCGATCCGAGACCGGACAGCTCGGCGAGTGCCAGTGGTGAGCCGGGCCTGCTGGAACGGGTCGGGGACGCCGCGCGGAACCTGGTCGACGGTGGACCCCGCCCGGCGAAGCCGGAGGTGATCAGCGCCGGACTGACAGTCGACGAGAAGCCCCCGCCGGGGAAGGCATGGCCGCCCCAGAAGCGGGTCAAGGAACTGACCGCCGAGCGGACCGCGAACAGCCGTGTCTACCTGCTCTCGGACGGGCGGACCCAGGCGGAGATCTCCGCCGTGCCACTGCATTACCAGGATGCGAAGGGCCGCTACCAGCCGATCGACACCGGGATCCGTCCGACCGGCGAGAAGGGCTACGTCCAGGGCAACCGGACCAACACCTTCACCAGCCTCTTCGGCGACAACTCGAAGGAACTGGTCCGCTTCGAGCGCGATGGGCTCAGCATCGAACTCGGCCTGGCCGGCGCTGCCAAGGACATCAAGCCCGAGGTCAAGGGTTCCACGGTCACCTACCGGGGTCTGGCCGGTGGTGCCGATGTGGTCTACGACGTCACCACCACCGCACTCAAGGAGGAGATCGTCCTGCGGGAGGCTCCGAAGGGTCCGGTGTCGTACACGTTCACGCTGGACACCGACGGCCTGACCGCGCAGCAGCGCGAGGACGGCTCCATCGCGTTCGTGCGTCCTGACGGCGGTGCTCCCGTCTTCGTGATGCCACCGCCGTTCATGTACGACGCCAAGGACGACAAGTCCTCGCCCGTCGGCAAGGTGTGGAGCGACAAGGTCACCCAGCGGGTGGCACAGACGTACGGCCAGACCTCGGTGACGGTCTCCGCGAACGCGGACTGGCTCGCCGACCCGGCCCGGGTCTACCCGGTGGTCATCGACCCGACCATCAAGATCCAGCCCGTGCCGACCGACGCCAAGGACGTGCAGATCTACTCGGGCAATCCCACCCACAAGTACGGACTGGACCCGACGCAGTGGCCGCTGAAGGTCGGCACCGACTCGGGCATCTGGCGTTCCCTGGTCCAGTTCGACACCAGACCCATCCCGCCGAACACCACCATCGACGACGCCCGGCTCGAGTTGTACTACGACCAGACCCACGAGTCGTGGGAGTACGACGTTGCCATCGAGGCGCGCAAGGTCAATGCCGCCTGGGACGACGAGACCGCCACGTGGGACACCATGAAGGACGCCATGGCGGCCCAGCCGTCCGGTAACACGGTCACGGTCGACAACCGCACCGGCGGCCAGACCTCGGTCACGGGGGACTGGCCCTACTCCGGTAACGCCACGTTGACGCCCCTCGCCATCGGCGGGGACTACCGCTACAACAACGACGCCGTCGCCGGGAACACCCACACCTGGGTGCCGACGCTGACGGAGGCGGGCGACTACCAGGTCGAGGCGCACTTCGTGTCGCACACCGACGACCGCTCCCAAGCTGCCCCCTACACCGTCCACTTCAAGGGTGGCAGCGAGACGTACGCGGTCGATCAGACGCTCCCGTCCGGTAAGGGCCAGTGGAAGACCCTCGGGGTGCATCCGTTCGACGCGGGTACCACCGGCCGGGTGGTGCTCGGCGACGTGGTGGGCAAGTCGGTCATCGCGGACGCGGTGCGCTTCACCCGGTGGGGTGTGGACACGAAGAAGCGGGCGGTTTCCAGCGACTGGCTGTCGTTCCCGGTGCGCAACACGGTCCAGGAGTGGGTGAACGCCCCCAGCACCAACAACGGCTTCATGCTGAAGGCGGTTGACGAGAGCAAACTGAACCGCGGTGGGCCGATCTTCGAGGCGTCCGACTACGCCTACATGAACGATCGGCGGGACTACAACCTGCCCAAGCTCGTCGTCACCTACGGGCGACCCGGCGTCGCCGTGCACCCGCCGACGACGGTCACCTCCACCGGCGCGGTGCTGACCTGGCCGGAGTACCAGGACCCGTCGGCCAGCTTGAATGACGACGCGGTCGAGTACCAGGTGCACCGCAGCGTGTACCAGAACTTCACGCCGTCGGCCTACACGCTGGTCGCGCCCATCTCCACCGAGACGCTCACCTACCAGGACACCACGGCGGTCCCGACGGCGGCGGACAACACCGACCCGATGGCCCGGAAGTTCTTCTACTACATGATCGCGGTCAAGACCCGCGACGGGCAGGTCATCGCGGGTCCAACCCAGCCGGCGATCCTGCCGAAGGCCGGGCAGATCACGAAGATCATCCGTCGCGGGGCGACGGCCTCCGACGTGATCGACACGACCGTCGCCTCGCTGAGGCAGAACACCAACATCAACTATTACGAGGGCGACCCGTATCTGGCGGTAGGCAACAACTCCACCGTCTACGGCGACACGCGGGGCTTGGTCAAGTTCGCGAACCTCGCCGGCATCCCGACGAACGCCCAGGTGGTCGACGCCGAGTTGAGGCTCTGGACGGCCTATAACTATGGCCCCAACTCGCCAAGCAGCGGCACGGTCGACGTCCACAAGCTGCGGCAGAACTTCACCGAGACCACCGCGACCTGGAACCACGCCTCCGCCGGAGTCGCATGGACCGCCGGCGGCAACTACGAGGCGACCCCACTGTCAGGTTTCAACGACTTCACCAACGACCCCGAGTGGGAGCGGTGGGACGTCACCGCAGCCGCAGCCGGCTGGGTGGCCAACCCGGACACGAATCACGGGCTGCTGCTCAAGTTCAAGGACGAGGCGGCCGACAACCAGCGGGTGATGATGCTCAGCTCGGAGGCACCGGAGCCGCTGCTGCGACCGACGTTGGAGGTCACCTACCTCGAGCAGACCGCGGAGTCGACGTACTATGCGGCGGAAACCCCGCAGCTGCTGCTACCCGAGGCCACCTACACCGTCCCGGTCACCGTCTCCAACCCCACGTTGGAGGCCTGGAACGCCTCCGACTGGGAGCTTTCGTACGACTGGACGCGGCTGGACGAGGCCGGCGTTCCGGTGGACGCCACCGACGAGAGTTTCGAGTTGCGTACCCCGTTGCCGGGCAATGTGGCTCCGGGCGACACGGTTGACATCACCGCGCAGGTGAAGGCGCCGCCGTCGTCGGTCGATGGCAACATGCGTACGGAGTATCTGCTCAACTGGGACCTGCGTAACAAGCACGATGACCGGAAGTTGTCGGACAGTGGCCCGATCGAGGCGCTGTCGCAGAAGGTGACGGTGGAGGAGCCGACTTCTGATCAGCTCGGTCTGGAGAAGTTCTACTCGTACGTGGGTAAGAACACCGGTGGCGGCGGCAGTCTGATGAACAACTTGTACGCCGGTAACACCGTGTGGTCGTACGACGCGTTCACCAACCCGTCGCGGGGCTTGTCGACGTTTGTCCGGTTGGCGTACAACTCGTTGGACACCAGCGACAGTGTGGCCGGCTTCGGTTGGTCGTTGCAGGCGTCGTCGTTGATGCGGCTGGGCACGCCGCTGGACTTCCATCCCAAGCCGAACCCGACGAAGGTCACCCTTACCGATGGGGATGGCACCAGCCACTGGTTCACCTGGGACGCCACGGCTGGCGAGTGGAGGGCCCCGAAGGGTGTGCACCTGCATCTGCAGAAGCACCGCCCGGTGGACTGTAAGCCGAACACGCAGGAGCCGCGGGCGTGGGTGCTCACCCGTCCGGACCGCACGCAGTTCTTCTACGACTGCGAGGGCTTCCTGTCCAGCGTGGTGGACAACAACGGCAACGAGATGCGCTTCACCTACGAGGAGCGCAAGTCCAACAACAAGCCGACGAAGTTCCTGCGCTACCTGACCGACCCGACCGGTCGGGAGACCCTGACTATCGAGTACTACGTCAAGGGCCAGGACTACCACTACATCGATGACGAGGACTGGACGCGGAAGTCCGCGACCAAGCTGAACAACCCGCACATCAT
>NZ_JBFBAO010000152.1:0-14941 GCF_040682255.1 Micromonospora sp. NPDC051296
AACTCAACAACCCCAACACCGACCCCCACATCATGACCCCGCCACCAGCCACACCGCAGGGCCGAACTCCCACACCCGAAAGGACCTTCGGCCCGGACGCCCCCCCGTGCCACGGCACGGCAGCCGGCTCCCGCCTGCTCAACCCTCCGCGTCGCCGGGGACCCTCAGCTCGTGAGCAGCCGGCGCAGACCGGTCAGCGTGGCCAGTAGCGGATCCGTGGGTACCGTCACGGACCGACGGGTCAGCGCGGCCAACCGGGCAGCGACACCCGGAGCCGCCGCGCCGCCGCCGGTGACGAGAAGTCGTCGTCGCCCTGTCCCGGCTCCGGGCACATCCATGCGGCGCACACACGCGGCGATCGCCGCGAGGTGGTCGACCGGGTTGCCTTCTCCCACGCGTTCGGCGGCGGCAACCGTGCGGTCGACGATGCGGACCACCTCCGTACGGCCGAACCCGATGTCCACGGCGATCACGTCCTCCGGCCCCGGATCCGGCCGGCAGGCCAACGCGGCGGCCAGCGGCTCTTCCACTGCGGTGACACGTCCGCCGACAGCCCGGCGGACCGCAGCGACCAGCATGTCCTTCTGCGGCAGCGTTGCGGTGGCCGGTACGCCGACGAGCACCGGCGCGGCGAGATCGTCCAGCTGCCCGACACCCGTCACCAGGGTGCGCACCAGGTGCATGCAGCCGAAGAAGTCGTGCACCAGACCATCGCGTACCGGCCAGAGCGGCGTCGCACCGCGGGTGACCGTCGCGTCGAGCGCGGCCCGGCCCACGACGTGTCGGCCGTCAGGACGCAGCACAATGGCAGCCGGTGCACTGATCACCGTCGCGGTAGCCGGCGTCCACAGCCGGACCGTCGAGGTGCCCACATCCAGGGCGAGGCACTGCCGCACACCTGTGCGGGCATACGCGCCGGCAACCAGCACGCTCACCACCTCCAGGCTGGCGTGAGGGCGACAGAATGCCGGCCCGGCAGCACGCCGCAGGCGGCGCAGATGGGCACGACCACACCGAGATTGACCACAGACGGCAGCATGGTGCTCCTGGACGAGGGCGGTATCAGTAGCAGCGCCGCGCAGCGGGCGGCTTCACCGGTCAGCGGCGGTGCTGGCATGGAACACAGGAGCGGGCCCAGGGCAGGATCTCCAGGCGGGCCATCGGGATCTCGCCACCGCAGCCCTCGCAGACGCCGTAGGTGCCCTCGGACATCCGCTGCAGCGCCTGCGCGGTGTCGGCGACGCCCTGCCGGGCGGCCTCGATCAGTTGGCGCAGGGTGTCCGGGTCGTGTCCGCCGTGGTCGCGTTGCCGGGAGTGCACCGTCAGCTCGGTGAGCTGGTCGGCGTGCTCCTGGAACTGGCGTTCCAGCAGCACCCGCAGGGTCTCCGTGCGGCCGTCCAGGGTGTGCGTCATCGTCGGCTCCTTTGCGGAAATAGGTCGGGTTCAGTTACCGGCGGGGTGCCGGCGCGCCGCTGTGGCGGCCAGGCTGGCACCGGTCAGCGCGGCGGTCCTCGGCGACGCGGCGCAGTGCACGGCGACGCCCAGGGCGGCGACCAGCCGGCTGGTCAGGTCCGGTCGGGTGGCGCCGTCGCCGACGACGACCACCCCACGGGCAAGGGCCGCGGTGGCCAGGGGCCGCACCGCCGGTTCCCGGCGCAGCTCGCGGACCAGCCGGGCGACGGTGTCGGCGAGCATCGGGGCGGTCACCGCGTCGTTCAGGTCGCGGGTGCCGACATCGGCGCGCCGGGCGGCGACCACCTGTCCGTTCTCCAGGACGGCCACCTCGCTGAGCTGTGCGCCGACGTCGGCGAGCAGGAGCGTGCCGGCGGCGGCCCCGGCACCGATGGCGCCCGCGCGGACGGTGTCGACGAACAACAGCCGGGACGGTGCGAGCACGGCGGTGAGCACGCGGCGCAGCACCTCCTGGTCGGCCCGGGGGGCGAGCACCGGACGGCAGGCCACCACCAGCGCCCCCACCGGCACCGGGGTGCGGTGGCCGCGCAGCAGCCTTCGCAACTCGGCGATGCAGGCGGGACCGTCGACGATCCGGCCCCGCCGCACCACCGGCCTTCGCAGCCCTTCGCCGAGCGGGACGCTCAGCACCCCGCCCGGCCCCAACCACATCCGCAGCTGCGCGCTGCCGAGGTCCACGGCGATCGGTTCGGAGTCGACGGTTATCGCCGGGCGGCGGGTGTGGGACCGGCCGGCGAGAACGCTGGTGCGCTCCGCGGGGTGGACGGGCATACCGACCTCTTTCACGTGGGATACGACGATCCCGCCGCCCTCCGGGCGGAACGGCGCGGGAGGTTGGCGGTGACGCCGATGGGACGGGGCTCGGGTGGACCGTCAGGTCGCGGCGCAGGGTGGCGTCAGGACCGGGCCGGGGGGTGCCGATGGTTCCCGCCGGCTGAGGGACGCCGGACCGGCGAGGCGGGGCGGCGTGGGCCACGACAGCGGCGGACAGTCGGCGGGCAGGGGTGGCGAAGCCACCGGCGTACGGGTCGTCATCACCGCCTCCTCGCTGCTCGGGTACGCGTCGGATCTCCAGCGTCGGCCGAAAACCAGGGACTGACATTGCGCGGCGTCGGCCAACAACGGCCCGCCTGATTGCCGGTCACCGGACAGCACGACCGCTCACGGTTCGACGCCCATGACCGTTCGTGATGGTCCGGTCGGCCTGGCGGCGAGGCGTCGGCCACCCGGCTCGCTCCCCCGGAACTGGCCGCCGGCGCAGCCTGGCCCGCTAGACGGGCGGGCCGGGCAGCGGCTGGCGCGGCCAGTCCAGCGCCCGCGCGCCGAGCACGGCGGCGTGCAGGGTGAACCGGTCGCGCGGGTCGGCAGGGTCGTAACCGCTCAAGGTCCGGATCCGGTCCAGCCGGTAGGTGACCGTCCGGACGGACACGTGCAGCCGGCGGGCCGCCTCGGTGGCGACCTCTCCGCACGCGAAGTACGCGTCCAGCGTGTCCAGCAGCGGCTCGGCTCCGCCACGGGCCCGGCCCAGTGGGATCAGCGCCGCCTGCACGAGGTCCACCATGGCCGGCTGATCCCGCAGCAGGACCCGGTAGATGAGCAGGTCGTGCGCATCGATGACGGCAGCGTCGGCGTGCAGCCGCCGCGCCATGGTCAGCGCCTCGCGGGCCTCCTCGTAGGAGCGGGCAATGCCGTACAGGCCGGGATGGGAGCGACCCACCGCCACCTGCCACGGCCGGCCCCGCGCCAGCCGGTCCAACTCGGCGTGCACCAGCCGGCCCAGATCCCCCACCGACGCGCCCTCGCCCGAGCCCCGCTCGGGCAACGTGTCCGCTGGAGCGATCACGACGAGCAGCCCCTCCTTCGTGGCCACCAGCACGTCGCGGTCACCCAACCGGTCGAAGATGACCCGCTCCAGAGCGCTGATCGCCGCGTCGGTGTCCGGCAGCCGCCGGCTCGGCGACGCGAGCACCACCTGATGCACCCGAGCCAGGTCCAGCCCGAACGGCTCGGCCCGCTCCACCAGGCCACCCAGGTCGGATTCACCCCGCAGCAGGTCGTCGACCAGTTCCCGACGCAGCGCCTCCTCCCGGCGGACCAGCTCCCGGCGGGCCACCGCGTACCCCTCGGCGAGCGTGGCCACGGCCGTGTCGACGACGTGCAGTACGGCATCCGCCGCCGCCCGTACCCGCTCGCTGTCGGTGGAGCGCACCAGATGGGGCAGCTGCTGCCAGAGCCGCCGGGCCGCGGACAGGTAGAGCCGCACCGCCCGCCCCGCGGACACGCCCTGCTCGGCGGCGCGTCGGCCCAGCACCCCCACCGCGTCGAGTTCTCCGCGGCGCGGCCGGCGACCGGTCACCGCCGCGTCGGTTAGCAGCCGCAGGTAGTCGCCGAGCAGTTCCACCGGCACCCCGCCGGCGTCGGCGCTGGCCGCGCGGGCGACCTCAGCCAGCCACGCGTCGTCGGGACTGGCTCCGGATGGGCCCGCTCGGCGGACGCTCCCGGCCATCGGTGGCACCTCCCGGTGGCGGGGCCGGCGCCAACCGCCGACCCGGTCCGGCCAGCGTATGGCGGCGGCCTACGGGCGTGGCCGGCCGGGAGTGCAGTTGTTACTCGTCCGCGTGACCGTCTACCCCCGGTCTCCCACCCGGGCGGCCGATCACCGCGATGCCGGCAGCTCCGCGACGAAACCGACGTAATCCCGACGGTTGAGGCAAACGCCGAGGTCGATCCGGATTTAGCGATCAATAAATATGGACAGCGATCCCTGTCGGTAGTCACGATCATCACATGACGTCCTCCCAGCCAACCGGCGCGGAACCCACGAGGTCCACCCGCCGTACCTTCCTGACCGCGTCCGCCGCCACCGCCGCCGCCGCGACCGTGGCCGTACCTCTGATTGGCGCTCCGGCCGCAGCGGCCCCCGGCGCGCACCGCATCGACGGGCCAGGCAAGCCGGCCAAGCCCCAGCATCCCGACAACGAGCTGAAGCGACTCCTCGCCGAGGTCGACAAGGCGCGCATCGAGGCGATTGTGCGGCGGCTGGCCGAGTTCGGGACCCGCCACACCCTGTCCAGCCAGACCGACCCGGAGCGTGGCATCGGCGCGGCCCGGGACTGGATCTACCAGGAAATGCTCGGCTACGCCGCCGCCTCCGGTGGTCGGATGACGGTCGAGCTCCAGTCCTACCTACAGGGACGGGCCTCCCGGATTCCGGTGCCGACCCAGATCACCAACGTGATCGCCACCCTGCACGGCGACACCGACCCGAACCGGGTGTATGTCATCACCGGGCACTACGACTCCCGGGCCAGCAACGTCGACGACGCCGTCAGCGACGCACCGGGTGCCGACGACGACGCCTCCGGCGTGGCGGTGATCATGGAACTTGCCCGGGTGCTGGCCACCCGGCCCACCAAGGCCACCATCATCTTCGCCGCGGTCGCCGGTGAGGAGCAGGGCCTCTACGGCTCGACCTACATGGCCAAGCAGCTCAAGGCCGCCGGGGTCGACGTCCAAGGCATGTTCAGTAACGACATCGTCGGAAGCAGCACCGCCGACGACGGCGCCCGCGACAACCGCACCGTACGGCTCTTCGCCGAGGGGGTGCCGACCTCCGAGACGCCGCAACAGGCGACCACCCGGCTGTCGACTGGCGGCGAGAACGACGGGGCGTCCCGCCAGCTCGCCCGCTTCGTCACCGATGTCAACGCCCACAGCGTCACCGGCATGCAGGTCCGCGTGATCTACCGGCGGGACCGCTACCTGCGCGGCAGCGACCACATCCCCTTCCTCCAGGAGGGCTGGCCGGCGGGCCGGTTCACCGAGCCGAACGAGGACTTCGCCCACCAGCACCAGAATGTCCGCGTCGTGGACGGCAAGCAGTACGGCGACCTACCCGAATTCTGCGACTTCGACTACATCACCCGCGTCGCCCGGGTCAACGGGGCGGCGATGTGGTCGCTGGCCCAGGCACCCGGCACCCCGAAGAACGCGACGATGGTCACCAGCGGGCTCACCAACGACACCACGTTGCGCTGGCAGCGGGGCACGGAGGAGGACCTGGCCGGCTACGAGGTGCTCTGGCGGGAGACAACCGAGCCGGACTGGACCCACGTCATCGAGGTGGGTGACGTCACCACCACGACCATCGACCTGTCCAAGGACAACGTCTTCTTCGGCGTACGCGCCGTCAACCGGGACGGATACCGCAGCCCGGTGGCGTTCCCCCGCTGACGACAGCCCGCCCGGTGATCCGAGCGCCGCGTCGGTGACAGCCTGGCGCGGTGGCGGGTGCAGCTTCTCGCACTCGCCACCGCGCCGAATCGTTCGCTATGTGCCCCACACCTCTCCTCGCCGTCCTCCAATATTCCGTGGAATAATGCATAAGTGATGGCGATGGGCTTACCAGGAGAGGGATGAGGGGTGTGAACGTGGTACCGGGAAACGTTGGGGGCGGGCGCGTGAGCCCCGGCGTCGGGACCACCCCGGCCGCGCTGGCGCGCCCAATCGTCTTGGGCCTGCGCCAGAACGCGGCGCAGTTCATCCTGCTGGTCGCGGTCAATGCGCTCGTCGGCGGGATGCTCGGGCAGGAGCGTACGGTCCTGCCGTTGCTGGCCACCCGGACGTTTCACCTCAGCGCGCACACCGCCGCACTGACCTACATCCTGGTGTTCGGCGTGGCCAAGGCCGCCACGAACTACTTCGCCGGCACCTGGTCGGACCGCTACGGTCGCAAACCGGTACTGGTCGCCGGTTGGCTGATCGCCGTCCCGGTGCCGCTGCTGCTCATCTGGGCACCAGGTTGGGGATGGATCGTCGCCGCCAACGTGCTGCTCGGCATCAGCCAGGGTTTGACCTGGTCCACCACGGTGATCATGAAGATCGACCTGGTCGGTCCGGCCCGGCGCGGGCTCGCGATGGGGCTCAACGAGGCCGCCGGCTACGGTGCGGTCGCCGCGACCGCGCTGACCACCGGGTACCTCGCCGAGCAGTACGGGCTGCGCCCAGCACCGTTCCTGCTCGGAGTCGCTTTTGCGGCGCTCGGGCTTGGCCTGTCGACGCTCGTGGTGCGGGAAACCCTCGGACACGCCCACCTCGAAGCCGCCAACCACGTCGCCCGTGCCGACGGCCGCCACGACCACCTGCATCACGAGCTGAGCAACCGACAAGTGTTCACCCAGAGCAGCTTCCGCGAGCCCGCCCTGTCGTCGGCGAGCCAGGCTGGGCTGGTCAACAACCTCAACGATGGCCTCGCGTGGGGGCTGTTCCCGGTGTTGTTCGCCGCCGCCGGGCTGTCGGTCGCACGCATCGGCGTTCTGGCGGCGCTCTACCCGGCTGTCTGGGGCATCGGGCAACTCTTCACCGGTGCGCTGTCAGACCGGTGGGGACGCAAGTGGTTCATCGCCGCCGGCATGTGGGTTCAGGCCCTGGGCCTGGCCCTGATCGCCCTCGCCGATGTCTTCGTCCTGTGGGCGGTCGCGGCGGTCCTGCTCGGCATGGGTACCGCGATGGTCTACCCGACGCTGCTCGCCTCCATCGGGGACGTCGCCCACCCGGCTTGGCGGGCACGCGCCGTCGGCGTCTACCGGCTATGGCGCGACGGTGGTTTCGCCGTCGGCGCCCTGTTCGCTGGCATCGTCGCCGACGCCTTCGGTGTGCGCGCCGCAGTCTGGACCGTCGCCGCCCTCACCGCAGTGTCGGGGCTGGTGGTCGCCGCCAGAATGTACGAGACCCATCAACGCCGGATTCCGGCACCGTCAGCGCCGCAGGGGGGCACCAATGGGTGACCGAACCGCCAAGGACGCCCTGTTCGCGGAGTTCGCCGCCGTCGGCAAAGCTCTCGGCAGCCCGAAGCGCCTGGAACTGCTCGATCTGCTCGCCCAAGGCCCGCGCAGCGTCGAAGACCTCGCCCGCGCCGCCGACCTGGGTTTGTCCACCTGCTCGGCACACCTGCAGCGACTACTCGCCGCCGGGCTTGTCGCCACCCGCCGCGACGGCACTCGCATCTGGTACTCCCTGGCCGGCGACGATGTCGTCGCACTATTCGCCAACCTGCGCAGCGTTGCCCAACAGCACCGCCCACACACGGAGCCCGCCCGCCGCGCCTACCTCGGCCCCGACGACACCGAGCAGATCGATCTCACCAGCCTGCTCCGTCGAGCCGAGGCCGGCGACGTCATCGTCCTCGACGTCCGACCCGGACCGGAATACGCCGCCGGACATCTACCTGGCGCGATTTCCATCCCTCTGGAGGAGCTTGAGGACAGGCTCGCCGAACTGCCCGAAGACCGAGAAGTCGTCGCCTACTGCCGCGGCGCCTACTGCGTCATGGCCCACGACGCCGTCCGGATACTCACCGCCCATGGCCGGCGGGCGCGACGCGTCACCGACGGCGTCCTGGAGTGGCGAGTGGCCGGCTTGCCGGCTTGGGCGGTCGCAGCCTGAACCGAGGTGCATGTGCAGGTCGCGGCGGAGTCAGTTGTCGCGAAACGGCACCCGTCAGCCATCCGTTGCCAGGACCATCGTGGTGAGGAGGTGAACGGCATGACGTACATGATTTCCATCCGACTGTCGGCGGAGTTCTCCCCGGCCGTCGAACGGGTCCGCGGCGCGCTCAAGCAGCAGGGGTTCGGCGTGCTGACCGAGATCGACATGCGGGCCACGCTGCGGGAGAAACTCGGCACGGAGCTTGAGGACTATGTGATCCTCGGTGCGTGCAACCCGCCGCTTGCGCAGCAGGCGCTCGAGGTCGACCGGGCCATCGGACTGCTACTGCCGTGCAATGTGGTGGTACGCACGGACGGGCCGGGCGCCGTGCTGGTGCAGGCTCTCGACCCGCAGGTGATGGTGCAGCTCACCGGGCAGGCGGAACTGCAACCGGTCGCGGACGAGGCGACACGGCGCCTGCGCGCTGCGCTGGATGGGCTGACTGACTGAACACGCCCGAGTCACCCCGGGTGTTACCCGCTTGAAGCGTCGGATCACTCGGTGGCTACGCGAGCGACAGGAACAACCGCTCCATCTGGTCGAGGTTGGCCTTCTGGTCCTCGCCGGGGGCGCCGCTGACGCACTGCTGCAGCCCGCTCGCGATGATCTTGAATCCAGCCCGGTCCAGAGCTCGCGACACCGCCGCGAGCTGGGTCACCACGTCGGCGCAGTCTCGACCGTCTTCGAGCATGCCGATGACGCCGCGGATCTGACCTTCGGCACGACGCAGCCTCTTGATCACGTCACCGACCGCGCTCTCGTCGACCTGCATCTCCAGCCCCCTTCATCGTTCAGGCCAACAGTACACCGGGGGGTATGCGCCCCCGGAGGCTCGGATTACTCGTCGGGGCGGTGTCCTACTCGTCGCCATCCGATATCAGCCGGCGGATCCCCGGCGGGCGGATCCCAGCGGGGTGCCGTCGCCGACCGCCATGTGGTACGGCGTATGAGGCGTCCACGTCGCGACGACGCTGAACCGGTCGCCACGCACGAGCGTCTCCCGCCACTCGACGGGGTCGCCGTGCACCCGGCCGATCCGCTCGATGGCCAACAGCGCCGCGCCACGCCCCAGGCCGAGGCGCCGGCGCTGAATCGTGGTGGGTGCGACAGCGTAGATGCGCTCCTGCCCCTCGGCGATACGGACGCCGCTGAACCTGGCAAGCTCGGCATAGACGCCCGTCTCTCGAAGGTCCGCCTCAAGCAGTGGTCGCGCAAGCGAGGCGAGCAGCCACGCGCGGTCCAGGGCGAGGGGCTGCTCGTCGGCATACCGCAGTCGCTCGAGGTACACGAACTCGGTGTCGACGTCTACGCCCAACCGGTCCGCAACCGTCGAGTCCCGGCACGATCGCCGGGCGATGACCTCGCTGCGCTGGCGCATACCACGTGCCTGGACCTCGGCGAACAGCGAGTACAACGCGCCGAGCGGCTGTTCGATCCGAGCGGCCCGCACGTCGGTGCGCCGCCCACGGCCGGAACTCAGGATCCCGGCCTGCCGCAGCCGGCGCAGCGCCTCGCGAACGGTCTGCCGGCTCACGTCGTACTCGTTCGCCAGTTGATGCTCTCCGGGGAACACCTCGCCGAACGCCCTCGCTTCCAAGCGCCGCACGAGGTCCTCGTACAGCTGCGCCCAGAGAGGAAGGGGGAGGTTGCGGTCGAGGGGCCGCGCCGACGTCTGCTCTGCCACGAAAGCCAGCCATCTCCCACGAGCTGTTGGGTTGACCGGACAAGCGTACCGACCTGTGGGCCATCGGGGACGGCCGGCATCGGGGTTTGCAGTTGTCCGGTCATTCGTACATACTCGAAACAGTTACCCCCGGGGGTATGGACCGGGGGTCTAGAGGAGGGGGCCGCACCGTGGATCTCGTGTCATTCCGAACACCGGGCCTGGGTGATCAGACGTACCTGCTGACGCACGAGGGGAAGGGCGTCCTGGTCGACCCGCAGCGAGACATCGACCGTTTCCTGCACGCCGCTGCCGAACGCGACGTCGATGTACGGTTTGTGCTGGAGACGCACCTGCACAACGACTACGTGTCCGGTGGTGAGCAGGCGGCGCTGCGTACCGGTGCCGAGCTGGTGCTGCCCGCTGCGGCGGCCGCCGCCTACCCGCACACACCGGCGTTCCACCTTGAGGACATCAAGGCCGAGGGCCTGACCATCCGGCCGATCCACACCCCGGGTCACACCCCCGAGCACACCAGCTACCTGGTGCTCATCGACGGGGAGCCGGTAGCCGTGTTCTCGGGCGGCAGCCTGCTGGTCGCCTCGGCCGGCCGGCCGGATCTGCTGGGCCCGGCCCGCGCCCGGACTCTCGCGAAGCTTCAGCACGGCTCGTTGCACCGTCTCGCCGGCCTGCCGCGCGATCTCGCCCTGCTGCCGACCCACGGTGAGGGCTCGTTCTGCACCGCCACCGGCGCCGGTCGCTACACCTCGACGATCGGCGAGGAAGTGGAGAGCAACCCGCTGCTGGCGGTCAGCGACGTGGAGCGGTTCGCCGATCAACTGCTCGCCGAGCCGATGCCGATCCCGGCGTTCTACCAGTACATGGGGCCGGCGAACACGCTGGGCGTTCCGCCGATGCCCGCAATGGCCGTGCCCGAGCTCGATCTGGCGGATCTGGCCGAGCAGCCGGAGGGTACGCAGGTACTCGACGTTCGCCCCCGCGCGAATCAGGCCGCCGGCTTCCTGCCGGGCTCGATCGGGATCGAGGTCGCCGACGACTTCGGCAGCTGGGCCGGATGGCTACTGCCCTACCAGGCGCCCATCGTGCTCGTGGCCGCGCCCGGCCAGGACATCACCGTGCCGCTCACCCAACTGGCGCAGATCGGCGTCGACAGCGTCCGCGGTGTACTGCGCGACCTGGGTGAGGCCGCGACCAGCCGGTTCGAACTGGCGGACGTGTCCGCGTTCGTGCGCCGACTCGCCGACCCTGCCGCCCAGGTGCTCGACGTGCGGATGCCAAGCGAACGCGCGACCGTGCGGCTGGACGGCGCGGTGGAACGTTTCCTGCCCGACCTGGTCAGCGACGGTGTGCCCGCCGAGATCGATCCCATGCGCCCGGTGCTGATCGCGTGCGGGAGCGGCCGACGCGCCGCCATCGCCGCCACGCTGCTGGCCCGCGAGGGCTACCAGCCGGTCGCGCTGACCGGCGCCGGCATCGCCGACGTGGTCGCCGCCCGTACCGCCTGACCTCCCGTTCTTTTGTCCCGGCGACCGGAACCGTTCCGCAGCCGGCCGCACTCATGAAATGGAGTTCCGCAATGAGCACGAACACGACCAGCATCGACGTACCCACCGCCCGAGCCATTCTGGCCAACAACCGCGACACGCTCATCGTCGATGTGCGCACGCCCGGCGAGTTCGAGACGGCCCACGTGCCCGGCTCGATCAACCTGCCGCTGGACCAGGTGGACTCGAACCTGGACCGGATCGTCCAGGACGCCGGGGGGCGCATCCTGCTGATGTGCCAGTCCGGCAACCGGGCCACCCAGGCCTGCACGAAGCTGGTTAAAGCCGGGCTGACCAGCACCACCGTCATCTCCGGCGGAATGAACGCCTGGATCACCGCGGGCGGTCCGGTCGAGCGCGGCCGTGACCGCTGGAGCCTGGAGCGGCAGGTTCGCCTGGTCGCCGGTTCCATCGTGCTGATCTCCGTCGTGGCCAGCATCTGGTGGCCGCCGGCGCGGTTCGTTGCCGGTTTCATCGGCGCCGGCCTGGTCTTCGCGGCACTCACCAACACCTGTGGCATGGGGATGATGCTGTCCAGGCTGCCCTACAACCGTGGGGCAGCCTGCGATGTCAGCGCCTCCCTCGCCCTGATGCGGAGGGAGCAGACGCGAGGATGAACGACACCTACATTCAGCAGGACCGCTCCGGGGTGGCCAGAGTGGTACCGCTGCTCGGTTGGCTGCGCCGCTACAACCGGGTCACCCTGCGCCACGACCTGATCGCCGGCCTGACCGTCGCGGTCATGCTGGTGCCGCAGAGCATGGCCTACGCCGCTCTGGCCGGCATGCCGCCGGTCACCGGCCTGTACGCCTCGATCGTGCCCCTGCTGGTCTACGCGCTGCTCGGCACCTCCGGATCTCTCGCCGTCGGGCCGGTGGCCATCACCGCGCTCATGACCAGCGCCGCGCTGGCACCCCTCGCCGACGGCGACCCGGCCCGCTACGCCGCGCTCGCCGGCCTGCTCGCCCTGCTCGTCGGGGTAATCCAGACGCTGATGGGCGTACTGCGCCTCGGCGTGCTCGTCAACTTCATGTCCCACTCGGTGCTGTCCGGGTTCACCTCGGCAGCGGCGATCGTCATCGCCGCCAGCCAGGTCAAGGACCTGATCGGACTGAAGGCCGGCCGGGCGGAGACGTTCCCGGAGGTCGTCGCATCGGTCTGGCACTCGGCGACCACCGCGCACGGCTTGACCATTGTGGTGTCGCTGGCAAGTGTCGCCGCTCTGGTGCTCCTCCGCCGGTACCTGCCGAAACTGCCCGGAGCGCTACTCGTCGTCGCCGGTGTGACGGCAGTCAGCGCCGCACTGTCCTTCGGTGACCGCGGGGTGAGGATCCTCACCGGCGTACCGGGAGGTATCCCCGCGCCCGCACTGCCGACCTTGTCCGGCCAGGACATCCAGGCACTGCTGCCGGCGGCTGTGGCCATCGCGTTGGTGGCCTACATGGAGGGAATCGCCGTGGCCAAGGCGCTTGCGGCGAAGTCTCGTCAGCACGTCAGCCCCAACCAGGAACTGGTGGCGGTCGGAGCGGCCAACGTCTCTGCCGGACTCTTCCAGGCGTTTCCGGTCGCGGGCGGCTTCTCCCGCAGCGCGGTCAACTTCTCCGCCGGGGCTCGCACTCCGATGGCCACCGTGCTGACCGCGGCGATGGTGGCAGTCACCGCGCTCGTGCTGACGCCGGCCTTCTACCACCTGCCCAAGGCCGTACTCGCCGCGATCGTCGTCGTCGCGGTTCTCGGCCTGGTCGACCGCAAGGGAGCGGTCACCGCGTGGCGGGTCCGCCGGTCCGACGGTCTGACACTGGCCCTGACGTTCCTGGTCACCCTGATGTTCGGGGTCGAGCCGGGCCTGGCCGCGGGCGTGGTGTTCAGCCTCGCGGTCTTCCTGTGGCGCTCGGCCCGGCCGCACACCGCGGAACTCGGTCGCGTCTCCGGAACCGACACGTACCGAAACGTGGACCGGTACCGCGGCCTGATCACCGACCCTCGGGTCGCGATCATCCGAGTGGACGGCCCGCTCTACTTCGCCAATGCCCAACTCCTCGAAGACCGGCTGCTCACCCTGTCCGAGCAGCGGGAGGGTCTGGCGGCCATCGTGCTCGACGCCAGCGCGATCAGCGACATCGACGCGGACGGCACCCACGCCCTGACGGAACTACGCGAACGCATCGCCGCACGCGGGATGGTGCTCCAGCTGGCAACCGTTCGAGGCCCAGTGCGCGACCTGCTCGACCGGGCCGGCGCGTGGCAGCCCCTCCGCGAGGCGGGTCACGTGCACCCCGACATCAGCGCCGCCCTCGCGGCGATCGGGAACCAGGAGCCCAGCCCGCCGCGTCCAGCGGCGTCCCGGCTCGACCCGCCGGCTTTCCAGGAGGTGTGGTGACCGTGCCTGACCGATTCGCCACGATGTTCACCTGCATCGACGGGCGCATCCAGCGGCCCCTGGACGAGTGGGTGCGAAAACACCTGGATGTCGAGTACCTCGACACGATCACGGAGCCCGGACCAGAGGCCGTGTTGGCTTCGACCGGCGAGCGGTGCCTGGAGGTTCTCCTGGAGAAGGTGCAGGTCTCCCAGCAGGCCCACGGAAGCACCACGCTGGTCATCGCCGGTCACGCCGACTGCGCCGGCAACCCCGTGTCCGCCGAAGAACACCGAACCCAGCTGCGTCAAAGCCTGGCCCGACTCGCCGGACGGCTACCGAACACCAGGATTCTCGCCGTCCACGCCGATCGCTGCGGCGAGCGGTGCTGGGACCCCGAAATCGTCGCCGAAGTGCCAGCGGCGGACAGCGGCATACGGCCGGCGACGTAGGGCCGGTGGTGACGCCGCAGCGGCGGCGCCCATCAGCGGCGAGGCCACGGTGCGCCCGCCTAGCCCAGGGCCTAACCGGGGAGGCGTTGGCCACGGTGGTCGGGTGGATACCCCCGGGGGTATAAATGAAGAGGCGGCTCCATTGGCCACCACATTCCGTAGAAGGAGTTGACGAATGCTGTTCACCCAGTACTACCTGGACTGCCTGTCCCAGGCGTCGTACCTCATCGCCGACGACGCCACCAAGCGCGCCGTACTGGTCGACCCGCGCCGGGACATCGACGAGTACCTCGCCGACGCCCAGGCCCACGGGCTGACCATCGAGGGCGTCATCAACACCCACTTCCACGCCGACTTCCTCGCCGGCCACCTTGAGGTCGCCGCGGCGACCGGCGCCTGGATCGGCTACGGGCACCGAGCCGAGACCGAGTACCCGAGCCGCAAGCTGCACGATGGTGAGCGGATCAGCCTCGGCGACGTGACCCTGGAAATCATGGAAACCCCGGGCCACACCCCCGAGTCCATCAGCATCCTCGTGTACTCGCAGGCCAACGACTCGGTCCCCTACGGGGTGATGACGGGCGACGCGCTGTTCATCGGCGACGTCGGCCGGCCCGACCTGCTCGCCTCGCTCGGGGTCACCGCCGATGAGCTGGGCCGCATGCTCTACGACAGCGTGCAGCGCAAGCTCATGGGTCTGCCCGACGAGGTCCGCGTCTTCCCCGCCCACGGCGCCGGCTCGGCCTGCGGCAAGAACCTCTCCACCGAACGGCAGTCCACCATCGGCGAACAGCGCCGCACCAACTACGCCTGCGCCCCGATGAGCCAGGAGCAGTTCCTCGCCCTGGTCACCGGCGGCCAGCCGGCCGCACCCGGCTACTTCGCCTTCGACGCCGTGCTCAACCGCAAGGCGCGCGAATTGTTCGACCACGCCAAGGCCCCC
>NZ_JBFBAO010000153.1:0-14853 GCF_040682255.1 Micromonospora sp. NPDC051296
CGGGCGGCGGAGAAGTTCCCGTACGAGACCACGATGCCGTCCGGGGCGAACCCGTTGTCGATGTACTTGAAGTCCGGGTTGAGTGCTAGGAACTCCGGGTCGACACCGATGTGACGGGGGTTGCCCGCGACATGGTCCTGCCGGCCGCCGTCCGGCACGTCCCGCTGGTACGACTGGGTGAGCAGCTTCGCGACCAGCCGTGGCGTGAGCTTCAGGTCGCGCACCATCGTCCGGCGCAACGACTCGGCCTCGGGCGGCACGGTACCCGCGAGCCGCAGGTCGATGTTGAACGCGATGACCACCGACGAGACGGCCACCGGCGCCTGGACGACCGGGGGCTCCCACTCCTCGGGTTTCACCGGGTCGGCCGTGAAGGCCAACCCCGGCGCACCGTCCGACGTGGTGAGCAGTTGCCCCGTCCCGTCCTCGTCGCCCGTGGCGGAGTAGCCGAAGACCGGACCGTCGTTGGCGCAGAGCGCCGGCTGCCAGGAACTCATCGCCTCGGCGACGAGTTCGGTGCCGACCGTCCGCCGTTCGGCCCGGCCCTGGGCGCACCCGGCGTCGAGCGGGGTGAAGTCGAGCGGCACGACCAGCCGGTCGGCGAAGATCGAGGCGGAGAGGGCGCTCCGGCTGGGCAGGACGGGCCGGGCCACCCCGTCCAGATCCCGCTCACCCCGGGGCACGATGACCAGCCAGCACCGGCGCGGGTCGCTGCCGTCGCCGCCGGTGGGTGCGCCGCAGCCGAGATGCGGATCGCGGATCGCGTTGCGCACCTCGAAGACCGCGCGGCCGGTCCCGTCGCCGGTGGTGATGGCGTACGGGACCTCGTTGGTGGTGTAGATGCCGAAGTAGGTGGCGAGCAGCTCGGCGGGCTTGCCCGGATCGGTGGCCGGGAGCCCGCCGGGCGGGAACGGGTTGGTGGCGCTGCCGTCCGGGGTGCGGGTGTTGTCGAACGCGGACCGGAACGGAACCATCTTCGCGTCGGCGGGCAGCGTCTCCCTCGGGTCGCCGCTCTCGCGGGCCCGCTCCGGGTCGACCTCGATCTTGTCGCCGTTCTTGCGGTACCGGCCGACGCCCCACTCGCAGGTCTCCCGGAAATCCGGTGCGTCTGGATCCGGACCCCAGCACTGCATGAACTGGAGGTAGTTGGCGTTGGGGTCGCCCGCCTGGAAACGCGTCTTGGGGCCGCCGGTCCAGGTGATCGCAACCGACTGGTTGGTCAGGTTGCGGGTCTGGGAGACGGTCACCTTGAGCTCGCTGAAGTCGTCACCGAGGGTCCCGACACGTCCGGTGACGGTGACCGCCGAATCGGTCGACTCGTCAACCCCCTCGGCGTTCGCCGGGCCGACCGTCACCAGCATGGCCGCCCCGACCAGCACCGAGGCGACGGCGGCACCCCACCGCCGGCCCCGGCCTACGACCCGGTTCACGATCCGCTCCACGGTTCGCCGCCGCGCTGCCGCAGCGACCGGGCGAGCAGCGGCGGGCCCATCACGAGCCCGGCGAGCAGCAGCCCGGCGAGCAGCATCAGGGTGTGTGACAGCCGCCAGCCGCCCTCGGCCTCAAGAGAGACGGGGATGCCCGCGACGTACTGCCCGCCGCCCGCGCCGTTGCCGGCACCAGGGTCGTCGGAGATCGGGTCTCCGGTGATCGGATCCACCGCACCGTTGCCCGCCCCGGCGGACGGCCCGCCAGCCGGCCCGCCACTTGGGCCGGAACTCGGACCCGCGCTCGGGCCGCCGCTCGGTCCACCCGGCGTGCCCGGCTGGCCGTTCGACCCGCCCGGCTGGTTACCGCCGTTCGAGCCGCCGTTGTTCTGCGGCGTCTTCTCGGGGGCGCCGCCGGTGCCGGTGTCGCACTGGACGGTGGCGCCCTTACGGTCGCACTCGGGCGGGTCCGGGGTGTTCTTGGCGAGCGTGTTGGTGCCGTCGTTGGAGAAGGTGGGGTTGTTGCAGCTCTTGATCTTGTTGGGCTGCACCTCGACGCCCGGGATCTTCTCCACCTGCTGCAGACCCGCCTCGACCAGGTTCTTCGGCAGCGGCGAGTAGCCGAGGGAGTCGGCCTGCTGCTGCCCCTCGCAGAGCAGGTAGTAGCCAAAGGCGGCGAGGGTGCGACCCCGGTCCCGGTTCAGGCCGTACTCCTCCTTCGTCGGCAGGATCATGTAGGAGTACGAGGAGAGCGGGTAGGCGCGCTTGTCGGGGCTGGCGTAGACGCCTTCCAGCTTCTGGGTCAGGTAGACGCTCCGGTCCTTGTTGGTCGTCTCGATGTCCGCGAAGGTGAGCGCGACGGCGACGTTGCGGGCGGTCGGCTCGATGTAGTAGCCGGACTTGTTGAGCACCTTCGCCACCGGGAAGCCGGCCTTCTTCGGGTACGAGTACTCGACGTACGTGATCGCGCCCTCGCCCTGCGGCTGCCGGACGTACCCGGAGACGTTCTCCGAGCCGTTCTTGGCCACGAACCCCTCACTGGTCTTGTAGGGGAAGTACGAGGTCAGCCCGCAGGGGGTGCGCTTGCCGTTCTTGGCGCAGTAGTCGTTCCAGATGTCCGGGTACTGCTTGCTCAGCCAGAGCGTGAACTGCGCGCTGGTGCCGGAGCCGTCCGCCCGGACGACCGGAACGATCCGCCGCGCCGGCAGGGTCAGCGACGGGTTGTCCGCCTTGATCGCCGGGTCGTTCCAGAACTTGATGACGCCGGTGAAGATCTTCGCCACGTTCTCGCCGGAGAGGCGCAGGTTGGTGACCCGGCGTCCGCCGATGTTGAGGTTGTACATGAAGGCCGTACCACCGGCCACGATCGGCATGTACGCGAACTCCCGCGCCGGCGGCTGGTCGGCCGCGCGGCCGAAGTTCGAGTCGTAGAGCCCGTACTGGATCTCCGAGACGCCGAAGTCGACGGTGCCGTTGGCGAACTGGGTACGCCCGTCCGTCGAGCCGCTGGCGCTGTAGTTGACCGTCATGTTGAACTGCTTGACGTTGGCGCCCCACTGCCGCAACGCGTTCGCACTCCACGTCGAGCCCGCGCCGCTGATCGGGATGTAGCCCGGTGCGGCCTGGGCGACGGTGGCGGGAAGCACGACCGCTCCGACGGTCGCCACCGCGACGACGGCGCGAAGCAGCCGGCCGATCCGGCCCGCGCTGCCACGCATCCTCTTCCTAAACATGACCATCCTCGCTGTCGCTCCTGGGAACGTGTGTGGAGTCGGGTACGACAGTTGTGGCGCGCGAACGTTCGCGATCGGCGAACCGTCGAGCGTCCCGGTAGGAGGCGACCATTCGCCGCCGCAGCTGCCGCTTGCTGAGGTTGCCGGCTCCCCGACCGCCCACGAACCGGGCGAGCGCGAAGAGGAACAGGACGAGCAGCATCAGGGCGGCACCGCTGCCGAAGCCCCGGGCGACCATCAACGGTTCCGGCGACTTGACCGCGTCGAAGGTGAACAGCGGCAGGGACACCTGCCAGCCGGAGAAGGGGTTGGCGTTGAAGTTGGTCGCGAAGCCGGCGGTCAGCAGCACCGGCGAGGTCTCGCCGATCCCTCGCGCGGTGCCGAGGATGACCGCGGTGGTCAGTCCGGACCGCGCGGTCGGCAGCACCACTCGCCACACCGTCTGCCAGTGCGACGCGCCCAGGGCCAGCGATGCCTCCCGCAGATGCCCGGGAACCAGCCGCAACACCACGTCCGCGGCGCGCACGATGATCGGCAGCGTCATGATGCTCAGGGCCAGGGAGGCGGCGAAGCCGGACTTCCCAATGGCGAGCCACTGCCACCGCTCGGGCAGGTTCTCCTGGGCCCAGCGGCCGAAGATGAGAATGACCGACAGGTAGATGAAGAGCCCCGCCACGATCGACGGAAGCGCGGTCATCGCCTCGACGATCGTCCGGACGAAGCGGCTGAACGGTCCCGGGAACTCGCTGAGGAAGACGGCGCAGATGACCCCGGCGGGCACCGTGATCGCCAGGCAGATGGCGATCTGCTCCAGGGTGCCGACGGCGGCGTGCAGGATGCCGCCCACGGTGACCGGATCCAGCGGCCCCGCCGAGGACATGTCCTGGGTGATGAAGTTCAGGTGGTGCAGCGCGTCCCAACCACGGAACAGGACGTAGGCGACCACCAGGACGAGTGCGCTGACCAGCACGAACGCGAGGCTGTGCACGATGATCGAGACCACCCGGGCCCGCACCGCCGGGCCGGGGTTCTCGTACCCGACCAACACCGTGTAGAAGGCGACGAAGCTCAGGTACCCGACGACGATCATGCCCAGGATGCCGCTGAGCGGTGCCAGCTGGTTGAAGAGCAGCACCGTGAAGCCCACGGCCGCGGCCGCTGCGGCGAGGACCGGGAAGATCTCGCGCTCGCCACTGCCACGAACCGTGCGCCGCCACTCCGCCGCCGGCTGCTCGGGCCGCGTGGGGACCGTCGTCGTGGCAGCGACCGGCGAGTGGCCGGACGCATCGGGTGGATCGACGTAGTGCCGGGGCGAGTAGCCCTCCGGCGTCGAGCCGGCCGCCGCGTCCGGCGCGGTGGTGTTGGTGTCGGTCTTGGTCAACCCGGTCATCAGGTCATGCCTCGCTCTCGGCGCCGGATCGACTCCGCACGATGATCGTCGATGCGATGAAGTTGACGACCAGCGTCATGAGGAACAGGGCGAGGCCCGCGGCCATCAGTGCGGAGAGCCCGAAGTCGCTCGCCTCGCCGTACTGCTGGGCGATCAGGGCCGAGACGGAGATGCCGCCGTTCTGGAGGACCTGCCACTTGATCTCGAAGACCGGCGTGATGATCATGTAGACGGCGATCGTCTCGCCGAGGGCCCGGCCCAGGCCGAGCATCGTGCCGCCGATCATCCCGCCCCGGCCGAACGGGAGCACGACGGCCCGGATCATGCCCCACTTGGTGGCGCCGAGGGCGTACGCACCCTCCCGCTCGCCCACCGGCGCCTGCGAGAAGACCTCCCGCATCACCGACGAGATGATCGGCGTGACCATCATCGCCACGACCATTCCGGCGATGAACGTCGACGAGGTGTAGACGGACATCGTGGCGAGCGGATCGCGCGGGTCGACGCCGTCGACCCGGAAGATCGGAATCCACCCCAACCAGGTGGAGAGCCACCGGGCCAGGTAGATCACCTTGCCCTCCAGCAGGTACGCGCCGAACAGGCCGTACACCACGCTCGGCACCGCCGCCATCAGGTCCACCAGCGAGATGAGCGTGCGCTGGAGCCGGCCGGGCGCGTACTCGGAGATGTAGAGCGCGGTCCCGATGGCCAGCGGTACGGCGAAGCTCAGGGCGACCATCGCCACCAGCACCGTGCCGACCAGCAGCGCCGCCACCCCGAAGTTGTTGGAGTCCGGATCCCACGCCTCGGTCGTGAAGAACGACCAGCCCGCCACCTGCAACGCCGTCGAACCGCGATAGAGCAGGAAGCAGCCGACCAGCAGCATGATGAGCAGCACGGCAGCGCCACCGGCCCGGGCAACCAGCCGGAAGACGTGGTCGGAGGGGCCGACCCGGGTCGTTATCCGGCGGGGCACCTCAGTGGACTCCCCGGCGGCAACGCCGGGGATAGTGGTCGTGACCATCAGCGGCCCACCACGGCGAGACGGTTGACTGGCAGGCGAGAACGCCTGACCGTGCTGCACACCTGGAACGCCACCTTTCCCGAGCCGGCTCGACCGGTGCGGTCGCCCCGTTCGTCGCACGGCTCACGCTCGGCGGGAGCGGTGACGCCGCGGGCAGGCGAACACGTACGCCAGACATGTGACCGGTGAATTCCGGATGTCCGTGCTTCCGATGGAGTTGCCAACTCGACGCAGATGGTCAATTCGACGCGTCCGTCCAATTCGGCACGTCCGTCCGGGGTGTTATCCACCGACCTGACATTCCCGACTACCGGCAACCGATCTTTCACAGCTCGCCTGGCATCCGAAGTCTGGGCCGGTACGTCTGCCCGAGCGACGATTGCGCCAGGCTGGTGCCCAGGGTTCGGGGCGAGCGGATCGTGGTGGTGTCTTCCGTTTCCGCCGGCCGGTGGCGCCCCCTTCGGGCGCTCCGGACGCCGACCACGATCTCCGCCTGCGGCACCGCCTCCAGAAAGCGTTCCAGGTTGTACGTGCACTCCCGTGCCCGCAGGTAGGAGCGGCTGGAGACGGCGACGATGCGGCCGTTGAGTTCGAGTCGCCAGATCCACTGCCCGGTCATTTCGACCGTGCCTTCCAGCGGCACCACCCGATCTACGTTTTTCTGCAGATCAAGGACCGACTGACGGCAGTCGGCGTAGACGTCGTGATAGATGGCGCTTCGGCCAAGTTGCCGATTATTGGGCGATACGAGCATCCAAAGGATGCCTTCCCTCACTGGTACGCCCTGCGCCTGCGGAACCGGCGCGGCAAGGAACACGTAACGTGGACGCTGCACCTTGATCCCTCCCTCGACCGCGGACCGAAACCGCACTCGAACCTGGCCGCAGATTTGACTGCTGGAAACAGGCTCGACACGGACAATGACTCAGTCAGCAGCCGATCGCTCACGCCGGACATCCGGAACGTGAACAGCGGGTTCATGCTCATCCACCGTTCGGATAAAAAGCACTTCCAACGGGGGGAGCGGGCAGCGATTGATGAGGGTTTGTGCCCTTATGTACGCCGGGAATCAGCCCCGGGCGAGGGGTCGGGCAGCCATTCGCGACCGCCGATACCGCTGAGCATGCGGCACCGGGCCGCCGCCACCCACGGTAGCGGCGGTCAGCTCGGTCCCGGGCAGGGTGGTCAGGCCGAGGTCAGGCCCAGACCTGCTGCGGCTCGGCGCGGCGCTCGGCCAGCGTCTGCGCGGCGTCGTACTCGCGGACCACCTCGTAGCGGGTGTTGCGCTCGACCGGCCGGAAGCCGGCGTCCCAGATCAGGTGCAGCAGGTCGTCCCGATGCATGGTGTTCGGCGTCCCGTACGAGTCGGCGTCGTGGGTGATCTTGTATTCCACGACCGACCCGTCCAGGTCGTCCACACCGAAGTTGAGCGACAGCTGGGCCACCGAGAGCCCGTGCATCACCCAGAAGCACTTGACGTGCGGCACGTTGTCGAACAGCAGCCGGGAGACCGCGAAGGTCTTCAACGACTCGGCCGGCGAGGCCATCGTCGTCCGGGCCTGGATCCGGTTACGGACCTTGCCGTCCGCCGAGTCCACGAAGTCGTGCTGGTAACGCAGCGGGATGAAGACCAGGAAGCCACCGGTCTCGTCCTGCAGCTCACGCAGGCGCAGCACGTGGTCGACCCGGTGCCGGGGCTCCTCGATGTGGCCGTAGAGCATGGTCGACGGGGTCTTCATGCCCTTGCTGTGCGCCAGCCGGTGGATCCGTGACCAGTCCTCCCAGTGGCAGGCGTGGTCGACGATGTGCTGGCGGACCTCCCAGTCGAAGATCTCCGCGCCGCCGCCGGTCAACGACTCCAGGCCGGCATCCATCAGCTCGTCGAGGATCTCGTCGGCGCTCAGCCCGCTGATCTTCTCGAACCACTGCACCTCGGTCGCGGTGAACGCCTTGAGCTTGACCTTCGGCAGCGCCGCCTTCAGCTCGCGCAGCACCTTCGGGTAGTAACGCCAGGGCAGCGTCGGGTGCAGGCCGTTGACGATGTGCAGCTCGGTGAGCTGCTCGTCCTCCATCTCCTTGGCCTTACGGACCGCCTCGTCGATGCGCATCGTGTACGCGTCCTTCTCGCCCGGCTTGCGCTGGAACGAGCAGTACGCGCAGGAGGCGGAGCAGACGTTGGTCAGGTTGAGGTGCCGGTTGACGTTGAACATGACCCGGTCGCCGTTGTCCTCGGTGCGCTTGTGGTGCGCCAGCCGACCCAGCCAGGTCAAGTCGTCGCTCTCGTAGAGGGCGATCCCGTCCTCCCGGGTCAGCCGCTCCCCCGCGTACACCTTCGCTTCGAGCTCGCGCTTGAGTCCGGCGTCCATCGAAAGCCCCGTCCCTTCCACCTGCGGTCGCAACCGGATCCCGGTCGCAACCAGAGCCTACGTCGGCCACAGGAGCAGCTCACACCGTGGTCTGTTGGCAGTCCGGGCGTCACCAGACTCTCAGCCTCCTGTTACCCACCCAGACATCGACACGGCGATACCGGGTGCGGTAGACAGGATGGGGCACGACACCCTGATGGCGTTCCCCCGCCGCCGCGTCCCCTCGGCGCGGCGCAGCACGCCGGAAGAGGAGCGGAATGGTCGACAGCGCAAACGGGCGACGGCAGCGGCGACGGAGCCCGGTGGTCTCACCGGTGCTGCGACCGATGCTCTGGTCCGCGCTGATCAGCGCCGTCGCCAGCGCGGTCCTCGCCGCTCCGGCGTACGCCGACCCGACCGCGCCCGCCACGGTGCCCGACACCGGTTCCCGCCCGGTGGTCACCGGCCAGTTCCAGCTGCCCGGCGGCGCCCCGGCCACCCCGGGCCTGGTGACCCCGCCGGTCACCAACCCCGGCGCCAGCGCCCTCGAAACCCAGATCAACGCCGCCGAGGTCCGGGTCGGCGAGCTCGGCACCCAGCTGCTCGAACTGGAGCAGCAGCGCAACGAGGCCGAGGCCCAGCTGCTCGTCGCCGAGCGCGAGCTGGAGTTCGCCCGGGCCAGGACCACCCAGGCCCAGCAGAGCGCCGATCAGGCCGCCGCCGAGGCGATCAAGGCCGCCGCCGCGCTGCCGCCCGGCGGTTTCGCGACCGACCTGCGCGACCTGGACCTGCTCCGCCGGGCCCACCTCGGCGAGAAGTCCGAGCACGCCACCGGCGCCGCGACCGGCGAGCTGGCCCGAGCCCGCGCCGACGAAGAGGTGACCACGCAGGCGTACGCGGCGGCCGAGTCTCGACTGCGGGGCGTCCAGGAGCAGTACGCCGCCACGCAGCAGGCGCTGCGCGACGAAGAGGCGAAACTCATCAAGCTGCGCGAGGACAACGCCGCGCAGCTGATCGAGCTGGCCCGCCAGCAGGAACGCGCCGAGCAGCAACTCGGTGCCGACTACGTCGACCAGTCGGCCAACGGGCAGGTCGCCCATCCCACCGCGCTGGCCGCGGTCGCGTACGCCCGCAAGCAGCTCGGCGACCCGTACGTCTGGGGTGCCACGGGGCCGAACTCGTTCGACTGCTCGGGCCTGATCTGGTCGGCGTACCGGTCGGCGGGCTACTACGGGCTGCCCCGGGTCTCCCGCGATCAGTACTACGCGACCAGGTCGCGGACCGTGCCGCGCAACGCGCTGCTCCCCGGCGACCTGGTCTTCTTCGCCTCCGGCAGCAGTTGGCAGAGCATCCACCACATGGGGATGTACATCGGCGGCGGCAAGATGATCCACGCCCCGACCACCGGCGACGTGGTGAAGATATCGACCGTCCGCTGGTCCCGGCTCTACGCCGCGACCCGGGTGGTCGGTGCGGTGCCGGCCCCGTCGGCCTCGCCCACCCCGTCGCAGTCCCCGACGCCGACGCCCAAACCGACAGCGACGCCGAAGCCGACGCCCACCGGCACGCCGAAGCCCACCACCTCGCCGACGCCTCGACCGTCGACGTCCCCGACCCCCTCGCCGTCGCCGTCGGGTTCCACCTCGCCGTCGCCGACGCCGACGGGTTCCAGTTCGCCCTCAACGTCGCCGTCGAGCTCGACTTCGCCGTCGGCGAGCCCATCGGTCTCGTCTTCGCAGCGCGCCGACGACAGCAGCGCCGCCCCCACCACGGCGGCGAGCAGCAACGCACCCGAGGAGAGCGCCGCAGCCAGCCCGTCCGCCCTCGGCGGCCTCTGAGCAGGGCGGAAGCCCAACAGCGGCACCGGTGGTTCCCGGCGCGTCGACCGGCGGCCAGCACGACGTAGACCGGGACACTGTGGGCACTCCGGGTGTGCCACCCGGCCGGAATGTGGCACGGTGTCTCTCAGGCACTCCCGGTCCGGCGGTACGGGCCGGGTGCGAGCGTGGCGCGGAGGGCGAGGATGACCGAGCACGAGGATCCGGCGGGGCCGGCCGAACCGGTGTCCCCCTCCGCCCCGACCGCCACCGCCGAGCCGACTCCAACCGGCGGCACCGTTGTCGAGCCCAATCCCACCGGCGGCACCGCCCCTTCGCCGGCCTCCACCGGCTCCGGCGGCACCGCGCCGCCGTCCACGCCGATCATCGCCGAGCGGCCGGCGACACCGGCCCGGGGACGGGCGGGTGTCGCCCGGGTAGCCACGCCCCAGCCCGGCCCGGCCGGGTCCACCGGCACCACGTACCGGGCCACGGCATCGGCGATCCCGACCGGGCCCGGGCCGGAACGCGAGGGCGCGGCTGGTGTACCCGGGCAGCGGGAGTCCGGGTCGGCGAAGCCGGTACGGGCCAGTGTCCGGGTGCCCGGAATGAGCCGGGTGAGCATGGGCGAGGCCCAGGCCGCCGGAAGCGGGGGCAAGGCGTCCGGCGTCTACCGGTCGGCACCGGTCGACCCGCAGCCACCGGAGCCCGCCCAGCCACCCGAGCCGGCCAAGCCGCCGACGCCGCCCACCCCCGAGCCGGAGCCCGCACCCGCGCCCTACCCACCGGTGCCCGGGCCCAACCCGCCCTCGCCGGCCCCGCCCGTGCCCGCGCCGACACCACCGACGCCCGCGCCGTACCCGCCGGGGCCGGTGCCCGCGCCGCCACCCGCCCCCAGGCCCGCCCCACCCGTGCCGGGCCCGCCGACGCCGCCGCCCGGCCCACCGGTGCCGGCGCCACCGCCTCCACCTGGCCCGATGCCCGCACCGCCGTTCCCGCCCCCACCTGCCACCGCAGGCCCGGCCGTACCGGCTCCCGCCCTGCCGGTCTGGCCGCCGCCGACCAGTCCCAGTGGCCGCCGGGACGAACCGTCCCCCGGTTCGCCCGGTGCGGCACCCCGGCCGTCGTCCCGCCCCGGCCTGCTGCCGCCGAGGGGAACTGCACCGGATCTGGACGGCCCACGGTCGGGCGTGGCGGGACGCCCGGCACCGACCGTGGGCCCCGACAGCCAGGCGGACGTGACCCCGGCCACGCCCCGGGCCGAACTGGACCCGGTCGGGCGGCGAGGGGCGGCCGCCAGCGGGCCCGAGCCGGCGGCGCACCGCCCCGGCGGGTCAGACCTGAGCGCGTACTACGCCGACGGAGCGGGCTCCGCCACGGTGGCCTTCCCCGCCGGTGAGCAGGAGAACTCGGGCTCGTTGACCGGGCACATCCTGGCCCAGGGCTGGGCGGAAACCCCGGCTGAGCGGTCCAGCAGCACCGTCCGGGTGGTGATCGTGTTGGCCGTCGCGCTGGGCCTGCTCGTCACGATCAGCGTGCTGGTCGTGCTGCTGGCAAACGATGCGCTGAGCGGCGTGACCGGCGGCCTGGCGGAGTGAGGCCAGCGGATTGCGGATCAGCGGGGTGAGTCCGCCCACTACCCACCCGCGCACCCCGTGGGTACGCGCCGTCCGCCGTACACTTGTCGGCGATCACTGACCCGGCGCGCGACCCGCGCGCCCATTGGGCGTTCTTGCGGACGATCCGGCGGCGTCGTGCCGCGGCGGGACATCGCGAAGGTGCGCCCCGCTCGAAAGGCATTTCTTGACCAGCTCCGCTGACCCCGGCATGTCCCTGTCCACCCGTGACGTGCACACCGCCCCGCAGCCGGCCGACACCGCCGGCTCGATCGACTTCAACACCCTCGGGCTTCCTGAGCCCCTGGTCCGGGCCCTGGCCCGGCAGGGCATCACCACCCCGTTCGAGATCCAGCGCGCGACCGTGCCGGACGCGCTCGCCGGGCGGGACGTACTGGGCCGCGGGCAGACCGGCTCCGGCAAGACGCTCGCCTTCGGGCTGCCCCTGCTGGCCCGGGTCGCCGACCTCGGCCGGGCCCGGCCGCTACGCCCGCGGGCCCTCGTCCTGGTGCCCACCCGGGAACTCGCCATGCAGGTCAACGACGCGCTGCTGCCGCTGGGCAAGGCCGTCGGCGTGTTCCTGAAGACCGCCGTCGGCGGAGTGCCCTACGACCGCCAGATCGACGCCCTGCGGCGCGGCGTGGAGGTCGTGGTGGCCACCCCGGGCCGGCTCGCCGACCTGATCGCCCGCGGCGTCTGCCACCTCGACGATGTCGAGATCACCGTCCTCGACGAGGCGGACCAGATGGCCGACATGGGCTTCCTGCCCGAGGTCACCGACCTGTTGGCGAAGACGCCGGCGGACGCCCAGCGGCTGCTCTTCTCGGCCACCCTGGACAACGACGTGGACGCGCTGGTCCGGCGGTTCATGACCGACCCGGTCACCCACTCCACCGCGCCGCCGACCGCGGCGGTGTCCACCATGGACCACCACCTGCTGCTCATCCCGCCGAGCGACAAGTTCTCGGTGACCGCGTCGATCGCCGCCCGAGCCGGCCGGACCATCGTCTTCGCCCGTACCCAGCTCGGGGTGGACCGGCTCGTCGGGCAGCTCGCGGCGGTCGGCGTACGCGCCGGCGGGCTGCACGGGGGCAAGACCCAGCGGATGCGCACCCGTACCCTGGCCGAGTTCCGCGAGGGGCGGACCAACGTCCTGGTCGCCACCGACGTGGCGGCCCGGGGCATCCACGTCGACGGGGTCTCGCTGGTGCTGCACGTCGACCCGCCGAAGGACCCGAAGGACTACCTGCACCGCGCGGGCCGCACCGCCCGGGCCGGCGAGACGGGCGCAGTGGCCACCCTGGTGCTGCCGAAGCAGCGCCGCACCACCCTGGCAATGCTGGGGAAGGCCGGCGTGGAGCCGGCGGAGACCCGGGTACGCGCCGGTGACCCCGCCCTGGTCGAGCTGACCGGGGCGCGGGAGCCGAGCGGGGTCCCGGTACGCGACGAACCGGAGCAGCCGCGCCGATCCGGCCGGACGGACGGCCCCCGCCGATTCGGGGACCGGCCCGGCGGGGAGCGCCGCTACGGCGATCAGCCGCGCGGGGAGCGCCGCTACGGGGACCGGCCCAGCCGCGAACACCGGTTCGGCGACCGGCCCAGCGAGGAGCGCCGCTACGGCGATCAGCCCCGCGGCGAGCGCCGCTACGGGGACCGGCCCGGTGGCGAACACCGGTTCGGCGACCGGCCGGGCGGGGAGCGCCGCTTCGGCGATCAGCCCCGCGGCGAGCGCCGCTACGGGGACCGGCCCAGCGGCGAGCGCAGCTACGGCGACCGGCCCAGCGGGGAGCGCCGCTTCGGGGACGAGGGCCGCGGCGAGCGCAGGCACGGCGACCAGCCGCGCGGCGAGCGCCAGTTCGGCGACCGGCCGAGCGGGGAGCGCCGCTTCGGGGACGAGGGCCGTGGCGAGCGCCGCTTCGGCGGTGAGCGGGGCGGCCGATCGGAGGGCCGGAGCCTGCACGACCGGCCGCGCGAGGATCGGCGGGCGGCCGGTGGGCGCCCGCGGGCGCGGACCTACTGACCAACTCACTGCCCCGCACCTGACAGCGGAGATCGTGCTCGATCAGGGATCGAGTGGCCTCGCGGTGACCGCGACACCACTCGATCCAGGATCGAGCACGATCTTGAGGCGGGGCACGAAGTCTTGCGGCAGGGCGTGGGTGGCGGCACGGCACCGGCAATCGACGCAAGGGACTGCCCGGCCAGGTCGGGTGGCGTAACGTCCGGCTCATGCCGACCATGCCGAAGTCGCTGCTGTGGACCCGGACGGACACCGCCGGCGCCGAACACGCCCTCGTCGACGACGGCCACGGGCTGACCGCGCACGGCACCCAACTGGCCGCCGACCCGATTCCCTACACCTGCCGGTACCAGTTGGTCACCGACCCCGAGTGGGTCAGCGTCCGGCTGGAGGTCGAGGTCGAGGGAGCCGGGTGGCGGCGCAGCGTACGTCTGGAACGGGCGACACTGCGGTGGCGGGTGACCGCCGCCGAGCAGGGCGATCTGGACGGGGTCCTGACCGCGGGCGGGCATGCCCCGGCGGGGCTGCCCGGTGTGGAGGACCCGGACCGGCTGGCCGACGCCCTCGACGTGGACCTGGGCGGCTCGCCGCTGTTCAACACGCTGCCGCTACGCCGACTCGGCCTGCCCGCCGCGCCGGCCGGCACCGCTCACCGAATCGACGTCGCCTGGGTGCTGCTGCCGAGCCTTACCGTGCTGCCCGCCGAGCAGGTCTACACCGGGCTAGGGCCGGACCGGGCTAGGGCCGGACCGGTTCCGGTACGCCAGCGACAGCTTCAGCGCGGAGGTCGACGTGGACCCGGACGGCTTCGTGGTGCGCTACCCCGGCGTGGCGGAGCGGTTCGTCCCCGGCTGAGCCGAGCCTG
Source organism: Micromonospora sp. NPDC051296 (assembly GCF_040682255.1). Lineage (NCBI taxonomy): Bacteria > Bacillati > Actinomycetota > Actinomycetes > Micromonosporales > Micromonosporaceae > Micromonospora > Micromonospora sp. NPDC051296. The sequence continues at coordinate 14,238 of NZ_JBFBAO010000153.1, forward strand.
CCGGCACCCCCGCCCCGTCCCACTCACCGCTGGTCAGGAAGCGTAGCCCGGCCACTCACCGGCGGCGAGGAAGCGCTCGACCGTGGCCAGGTGCGGGGCCAGGTCGAGGCCCTGGGCGGCCACCCACTCGTCGGCGTAGTACGTGTCGGCGTAGCGGTCGCCCGCGTCGCAGATCAGGGTGACCACCGAACCGGTCCGGCCGGCGGCCCGCATCTCGGCGATCAGCCCGAAGGCACCCCACAGGTTGGTGCCGGTCGACCCGCCCACCCGCCGGCCCAGTACGGCCGAACCGGCCCGCATGGCGGCCAGCGAGGCGGCGTCCGGCACCAGCACCATCCGGTCCACCACCGAGGGCAGGAACGACGCCTCGACGGTCGGCCGGCCGATCCCCTCGATCCGGGAGCCGCGTCCGGTGCGCACCGACCAGTCCGCGGCCTGCCAGGCGGGATAGAACGCGGAGTTCTCCGGGTCGACCACGCAGAGCTTGGTGGGCAGCCGCCGGTAGCGGGCGTACCGACCGATGGTGGCGCTGGTGCCGCCGGTGCCCGCGCCGACCACGACCCAGGCCGGTACGGGATGGCGCTCCAGGGCGAGCTGCGCGTAGATGGACTCGGCG
>NZ_JBFBAO010000154.1:0-14799 GCF_040682255.1 Micromonospora sp. NPDC051296
GCGGCGCAGGCCGGCCCGCCGGGCGTACGCCGGTTCGTGGCCGACGCACCGGGCACCGGCACGGTGCTGCTGGCCGCGCCGCCGGGCGTCCCGCTGGACCCGCGGTTCGGGCCTGACTCGGCCGCGGCGCACCTGGCCAGCGGGGCGCACCCGCTGGCCGGAGACTGGCCGAGCCTGCGCCGCGACGTCGACACCGCTGGCGACCTGGCCGCGGCGCTCCGGCTCGGGCTCGGGCCACGCACCGCGGCGCTGGCCGGCTGCCTCGCCCGCTGAGGTGTACGGTGCTGGACATGCAGGGCACGGTGGCGACCTTCGACGCGGCGACCCGCAGCGGGCTGCTGCTGCTCGACGACGGCACCGAGCTGTCCTTCCCCGCTCGGGCGTTCGACGCCTCCGGGCTCCGGCTGCTCCGGCTCGGTCAGCGGGTCCGGGTCGAAACCGACGCCGACGGTGACGTCGTCCGCGTGACGCTGCCGACGATGTCCTGACGTACCCAGCCCAAGTTCATTTTGCGTTAACCGGAATCGGGTGATTATGAGCGGGTGAGCACCCCTCGCGAACGCCCCGCCAGCCCTGCCGGTACCGACGACCCCACCAGCCGCAACGGAGGCCGCCCCCGGGGGGCCGACGGGCGGTTCCAGGCCACCCGACCGATGCCGGACGACGTGGCCGGCACCGACCCGGCGGCCGGCTCGGCCGGCCTGGAGGAGGTGCTGGACCCGGTCGCCGAGCCGGGCCTGCCGGAACCCGCCGAGGACCAGTCGGCGACCGCGCGCCCCCTGCCGGAGGACCGGTTCCTCAACCGGGAGCTGTCCTGGCTCGATTTCAACGCCCGGGTGCTGGCACTGGCCGAGGACCAGCGCAATCCGCTGCTGGAGCGAGCCAAGTTCCTGGCCATCTTCGCCAGCAACCTTGACGAGTTCTACATGGTCCGGGTGGCCGGGCTGAAGCGCCGGCTCTCCGCCGGCCTGCCGGTACGCGGCGGCGACGGGCTGCCGCTGCGTACCCAGTTGGAGCTGATCGCCGAGAAGGCCGCCACCCTGGTGACCCGGCACGCCGCCTGCTCCGTCGACGACGTGCTGCCGAAGCTGGCCGCCGAGGACATCCGGGTGCTGCGCTGGGCCGACCTCGGCGACGCCGAGCGGGAGCGGCTGCGTGCCTACTTCCGGGAGCAGATCTTCCCGGTGCTCACCCCGCTCGCGGTCGACCCGGCCCACCCCTTCCCGTACATTTCGGGCCGGTCGCTCAACCTGGCCGTGTCGGTACGCGACCCGGACGGCGGGCCCGAACTGTTCGCCCGGGTGAAGGTGCCGAACAACGTGCCCCGGTTCGTCCGGGTCGACCGGGACCAGCCCGGGGTCCGCATGCTGCCGGTGGAGGACCTCATCTCGGTCCACCTCGGCCAGCTCTTCTCCGGCATGCAGGTGGTCGAGTGCCACCTGTTCCGGGTCACCCGCAACGCCGAGGTGGAGGTGGACGAGGATCGCGACGAGGACCTGCTCCAGGCCCTGGAGCGGGAGCTGGCCCGCCGGCGGTTCGGCCCGCCGGTGCGGCTGGAGGTGGCCGCGTCGATCTCCGACCACATGCTGGAGCTGCTCGTCCGGGAGCTGGACATGGACACCCAGGACGTGCTGCGGGTCCGCGGCCTGCTCGACCTCTCCGCCCTGTGGCAGTTGTACGGCGAGGCCGACCGGCCCGACCTGAAGGACCCGCCGTTCGTCCCGGCCACCCACCCCCGGCTCACCGAGGGCGAGGTGCCGCGCAGCGTCTTCGCCACCCTGCGCGACGGGGACGTGCTGGTGCACCACCCGTACCACTCGTTCGCCACCAGCGTGCAGCGCTTCGTCGAGCAGGCTGCGGCCGACCCCAACGTGCTGGCCATCAAGCAGACGCTCTACCGCACCAGCGGCGACTCGCCGATCGTGGACGCACTGGTCGACGCCGCCGCCGCCGGCAAGCAGGTGGTGGTGCTGGTGGAGCTGAAGGCCCGCTTCGACGAGGTGGCCAACATCGGCTGGGCCCGGACCCTGGAACGCGCCGGCTGCCACGTGGTCTACGGCCTGGTCGGTCTCAAGACGCACTGCAAGACCGCCCTGGTGGTACGCCAGGAGGGCAACCAGATCCGACGCTACTGCCACATCGGCACCGGCAACTACCACCCGAAGACCGCGCGGCTCTACGAGGACTTCGGCATGCTCACCGCCGACCCGGAGATCGGCGCCGACCTGACCGACCTGTTCAACGTGCTCACCGGCTACAGCCGGCAGACCGCGTACCGGCGGCTGCTGGTGGCGCCGCAGGGCATCCGCAGCGGCCTGATCGAGCGGATCGAACGCGAGATCGCGCACGTCCGGCTCGGCATGCCGGGGCTCGTGCAGTTCAAGGTGAACGCGCTGGTCGACGAGGAGATCACCGACGCGCTGTACCGGGCGTCCCGAGCTGGCGTGCACGTCGATCTGATCATCCGGGGGATGTGCACGCTACGTCCGGGGGTGCCCGGTCTGTCAGAGAACATCCGGGTCCGTTCGATCCTCGGCCGGTTCCTGGAACACTCCCGGGTCTTCCGCTTCGGCAACAACGGCGACGCCGAGTTCTGGATCGGCTCGGCCGACCTGATGCACCGCAACCTGGACCGGCGGGTCGAGGCGCTGGTCCAGGTGAGCGACCCGGTGGCGCGGGCCGAGCTGGACCAGGTCCTCGGCGCCGCGATGAGCCCCGACATCGACGCGTTCGAGCTGAGCGGCGACGGCACCTGGACCCGGCGTACCGGTACCCCGGAGGCGCCACTGGCCCACCTGCAGAACATGCTGCTGCGTCGCGTCGGCAGTACGGCCGGCTGAGCGGCGCGGGAATAGGCTGGGCAGATGGTCGAGGAGGAACGGAAGTTCGCCGTGCAGCCCGAGTGGCTCCTGCCCGACCTCTCCCCCGCCGCCCCGGCCGGCGCGACGGTCCGCGTTCGGCCGCCGGCGACCCTCGTCGCCACCTACCTCGACACGGTTGACCTGCGGCTGGCCCGGGCCGGCGTGTCGCTGCGCCACCGCCAGGGTGACGAGCTGCCATGGACGGTGAAGCTGCCGACCGACAGCCCCGGCATCCGGCACGAGATCTCCCGGGCGGGCCCGGCCGGCCCGGTGCCGCCGGCGGAGCTGGTCGAGCTGGTCACCGTCTTCCACCGGGGCGCACCGCTGGCCCCGGTGGCGGTGGTCCGCACCGTCCGGCACGGTCACGACATCGTGGACCACGCCGGCACGGTGCTCGCCGAGGTGGTCGATGACCGGGTCACCGTGCTCGACGCCGACGGCGCCAGCACGGGCGGCTTCCGCGAGGTCGAGGTGGAACGCGGGGCCGGCGAGCGCGACCTGCTCGACCGGATCGGCGAGCTGCTCCGGGCGGCGGGCGCGCGCGGCGGCGACTTCACCCCGAAACACGTACGCGCGCTCGGCCGGGCGGCCACCGGCGAGCCGGACCTGGTGGCCCCCGCCGACCTGCCGGCCGACCCCAGCGCTGCGGCGGTGGTCACCGAGGCGGTCCGCCGCGAGGCGGGCCGGCTGCTGGCACACGATCCGCTGGTCCGGCTGCGCGCGCCGGTCGGCAACGACGACACCGCCGTACACCAGATGCGGGTAGCCTGCCGGCGGCTGCGCAGCGACCTGAAGACCTTCGGCCCGCTGGTCCGTCCCGCCTGGGCCCGGCCGCTGCGGGCCGAGCTGAAGTGGCTGGCGGACGCGCTGGGCGCGGCCCGGGACGCGGAGGTGCTGCGGGAACGGCTGCGCCGCACCGCAGCGGCGGACCCGGTCAGCCCGGTCGACCCGGCGGCGGTCGACCGGCTGGACGCGGTGCTGGCCGGCTGGCAGGAGGAGGCCCTGGCCGCCGTCGACGACGCGCTGCGCTCACCCCGGTACCTGGCCCTGGTGGACGCGCTGGTGCTGGCCGCCCGCGCGCCACGGCTCACGCCACGGGCGGACGCGCCGGCCCGCCGGGTGCTGCCCCGGCTGGTGGCCCGCCCATGGCGGCAACTGGCCGGCACGGCGAGCAGGCCGGGCGGCGTCGCAACGCTCGACCCGGCCGGGCCCGACGAGCAGTGGCACGCCGTACGTAAGCAGGGCAAGCAGGCCCGATCGGCGGTCACCGCGGTCGCCCCGGTGCTCGGCGGCGACGCGGCGAAGCTGGCCCGGGCGCTGGCGAAGGTGCAGAACCTGCTCGGCGAGCACCAGGACGCCGCGGTGGCCGCGGAGACCTGGCGGGCGGTGGCCGAGGAGCGGCCCGCCGACCACCAGCTGGCGGTGGCCGCCGGTCGGCTGCTGGAGCGCGAGCGGGCCGCCGTACGCCGGGTCCGGGCGGACTTCCCGTACGCCTGGCGGCGGGCCACCCGGCGGCGCCGGACCCGGTGGCTGGCGTGACCGCGATCCGGGCGGCCGGCGGGGTGGTGTGGCGGCGGACCACGAACGGCGGTTGCCAGGTGTGCCTGGTGCACCGCCCCCGGTACGGGGACTGGTCACTGCCGAAGGGCAAGCTGGAACCGGGCGAGCATCCACTGCTCGCCGCCGCCCGGGAGGTCGCCGAGGAGGCCGACGCCCAGGCGGTGCCCGAGCTACGGCTGCCGACCGTGCAGTACCGCAGCGAGGGCCGGCTCAAGCTGGTCGACTACTGGTCCATGCGGGCGGTGGGCACCGGCGGGTTCGAGCCCGACACCGAGGTCGACGAGGTGCGTTGGTTGGCCGTGGACGAGGCGATGCAGCTGGTCAGCTACCCACACGACGCGGAGGTGCTGGCCGCGTTCGCCGCACTGCCCCGGGTCACCGCGACGATGGTGCTGGTCCGGCACGGGCACGCCGGCAATCGACTGGCCTGGTCCGGTCCGGACGCGGGACGGCCGCTGGACGCCCGGGGCTGGTCCGAGGCGTACGCGTTGGCGCCACTGATCGCGCTGATCCGCCCGGCCCGGCTGCTCTCCGCGTCGCCGCGCCGGTGCGTGCAGACCCTCGACCCGGCCGCCGCGTCGCTGGACCTGCCGATCGAGGTGAGCGGCGACCTCGACGAGCCGCGCGCCGGCCAGCAGCCCGACGAGTGTGTACTGGCCGCCGCGGCGCGGCTGACCGCGCTGGCGGCGGCCGGCGAGCCGGTCGCCGTGTGCAGTCAGGGCAAGGTGATCCCGGGTGCCCTGGAACGGCTCGCCGGGCAGTGCGCCGACTACACCACCGGCAAGGGCGGCGGCTGGCTGCTCGCCTTCACCGGCGACCGACTCATCGCCGCCGACCGACTCTGAGGGGCTTCATCCGGGGAGCGGGAAGAGAAGCACCGCACCGGCGCCTTTGCTCTGCCTCAACCCGCGCAACGGTCACCAGCGACAGCCGTTGCGTCCGTTGAGCCAGAGCAAAGGGGCTACGCCCTGGTCGGCAGGGTGAGGGTGACGGCGACCGGCAGGTGGTCGCTGGCGGTGCTGCGCACCGCGACGGGATCGGTGGCGACCAGGCCGGGTGAGACGAAGATGTGGTCGATCTGCTCCCGCGGGTCGTCGGCCGGGCTGGTGGGCAGCGGACGCACGGACGCGAACGCGTCGACCAGGCCGGCGTCGGTGAGCGCGGTGAACGCCGGGTCGCCCGGCTCGGTGTTGAAGTCACCGGCGACCACCAGCGGCACACCGTCGGCGTACCCGGTGGCGAACTCGGCGACGGCGCGGGCCTGGACGACCGGATCCTCGCCGGGCGGTGGTTGCAGGTGGGTGCTCACCACGGCCAGCCGTACGCCGTCGCTGAAGTCGACCGTGACGCCGAGCGCCTGCGCCCCGGTGGGTGCGCCCACGGCGGGCAGCGGGCGGGTCCGGGCCCGCTGCACCGGCCAGCGGCTGAGCACCGCGTCGCCCCAGAGCGGGCCGGCGGCCGGCGCGAAGACGTAGGGCATCTCCAGCCGGGCGGCGAGCAGGTGCAGGGTGTCGTGGCCGCCGTTGAGCAGCCAGCCCCGGTCGACCTCGCTGAGCAGCACCACGTCGGCCCGGCCGACCGCGCGGTCGAGGGCGGCCAGGTCGAGCCGGCCGTCGAGGCCGAAGCCCATCCGAATGTTGTACGCCACCAGCCGTACCTGCTCCGGCGGCCCCTCCCGGTTGCTCGCCACCAGCCACGGCCCGTGCGCCCACGCGGCGGCGAAGGCGACGAGGGCGGCCAGCACCGCCACCGGCCCCGCGGGCAGCCCCGCCGTGCCGGGGGGTTCCGCCGCGACCTGCGGCGTCCGGAGGCGGCCACCCGACGCGACCACGCCGGTCAGGGCGGCCACCACGGCGGGCAGCCAGCCGTTGGGGTACCCGAGGTCGTAGGCGGCGTAGTACAGCACCGACACGACGGCGAAGACGAGCATCCCGCCGACCGCCGCGTACGCCCGCCGGGACGCGGCCCGTCCGGTGCCGTCGGCGGCATCCGGTGCGGTGCCGGCCAGGGCGAGGCAGCCGCCCAGGCCCGCCGCGGCGAGCAGCATGGCGATGGTGAGCAGCGGCGGTGGCCCGTACCCGAACAGCAGGGCACCGGCCAGCAGCGACACCGGCGGCAGCAGGCGCCACCGGAGGCGGGGTGGGGTCAGCGCGCCGAACACGAACAGCGCCACCGCCATGGCAAGGGGGGCCAGCGCGAACGGGGGTGGTCCGGCGGTTCCGGACTCGCCGTACCAGAACGACATCGCGGTGCTGGCGACCGCCGGTGACAGCGCGACCATGCCGCCAAGCAGCAGCGCCGGCCCGGCAAGTAGCCAGGCCCGGCCGCCCGACGCCGAGGCCGTCGGCCCCGGGCCGCGGGCGGCAGCAACCTCCCCGCCGACCAGCAGCGCCACCAGCCCGACGCTGATCGCCCACGCCTCCCACCGATCCCACCAGACCACGTCGTGCATGCCGAACAGGGCGTGCCCGAGCGCGCCGGCAGTCAGCCCGAGCGCCAGCCCGGGCACCGGTCGCGCGACCCGGGCCGCGGTGGCGGCCAGCCACACCAGACCGGCCAGCAGGCCGGCGGTGGCCAGCCAGAGCTGTGTCCGGCCGCCAGGCCCAGCGGTGAGGGCGAGCCGGGCGGCGCCCAGCACCACTGCCGCCGCGAGGCCGACGGGGCGGGCGCCGACCCGCCCGATGAGCGCCGGCGCGGCGAGCGCGAGCACGAACCAGCCGAGCGCGAACGCCCCGAGCAACTCGGCCGGCGTCGACGCGGCCTGCCCGAAAATGGTGATGACCGACGGCAGGAAGACTCGGAGGACATCCACCAGAACGACGACGCCGAAGGCCAGGATGGCGGTACTGAGGTGGCGGTGGCGCAGCACGGTACCTCTTTCGCCGAGGGGTGGTGCGGCGATTCTGGGTGCCTGGCGCCGCCCGGGTCAACGATCCGCTTCCCTTGCGACAGGCCGCGGGTACGCAGAACACGTCGAAGGCGCCCGCCGCAGTGGCGGGCGCCTTCGACGTACGGCCGGCTCAGCGCCGGGTTGCCGCCTTCTTGGCCGGCGCCTTCTTCGCCGGGGCCTTCTTGGCCGTCGCGGTCTTCTTGGCCGCGGTGGCCTTGGTCGCCGCGGCGGTCTTCTTCGCCGGGGCGGTCTTCTTGGCCGCGGTGGTCTTCTTGGTCGCGGTGGTCTTGGTCGCCTTGGTCGCAGTGGTCTTCTTGGCCGCCGCGGTCTTCGTCGCGGTGGTCTTCTTCGCCGCCGCGGTCTTCGTGGCCGCTGCGGTCTTCGTCGCGGCGGTCTTCTTCGCGGCGGTCGCCTTCGCGGCGGTCGCCTTCGCACCGGTCGCCTTCGCACCGGTGGTCTTGGCGGCGGCCGCGGCGATCTTCTTCGCCGCCGCCGTGGCCTTCGGCACCTTGCCGCTGGCCACCATCTCCTTGAACCCGGCGCCCGGGCGGAAGGTCGGAACCGATGTCTTCTTGACCTTCACCGCCTCACCCGTACGCGGGTTGCGGGCTGTTCGGGCGCCCCGTACACGCTTCTCGAACGCTCCGAAACCGGTGATTGCCACCTTCTCGCCCTTGGTAACCGCCGCCTGGACCTCAGCGAGGACGGCGTCGAGCGCGGCCGTCGCCGTCTTCCGGTCCCCCAGGCGAACGGCGAGCGCCTCGATGAGCTCGGCCTTGTTCACGACTTCCTCCTGATTGTGCAACTGACTCGACGCGAGCCATTCTGCGCGCACGGTATGCCCTGTGCTGCCGGGACACAAACATTCGGTGGAAAAAAGCCCTTGTGTCGTAACGGATTCGCCCCCACCGGTGGCACCGGTGGGGGCGAAATCGGCTGCGGACCGAGGCGAACGGCTACGCGACCCGGGGCAGGAAGGGCGGCCGGGTGGCCTCGAAGGCGCCGATCTGCGGCTCGTGCCGGAGGGTGAGTCCAATGTCGTCCAAGCCCTCCATCAGCCGCCAGCGGCTGAAGTTGTCCAGCGGGAACGACCAGGTGGAGCCGCCGGCCTGGACCTGCCGGGCGGTCAGGTCGACGGTGACCGCGGTGGTCGGGTCGGACTCGACCAGACCCCAGATCTGCTCGACGGCTTTCAATTCCAGCTCGACCGGAAGCAGACCTTCCTTGAGCGCGTTGCCCCGGAAGATGTCACCGAAGCGGGGCGAGATCACCACCCGGAAGCCGAAGTCGCGCAACGCCCACACGGCGTGCTCCCGGGACGACCCGGTGCCGAACTCCGGCCCGGCCACCAGAATCGACGCGCCCGAATATGATTGATCGTTGAGTACGAATCCCGGATCCTCCCGCCACGCGCTGAACAACCCATCGGCGAAACCGGTTCGGGTCACCCGCTTGAGGTACACGGCCGGGATGATCTGGTCGGTGTCCACGTCGGACCGACGCAGCGGCACGACTGTGCCGGTGTGCACGGTGAACTTGTCCATCTGTCGCAGCCCTTCTACAGGTCGGCGGGGGCGGCCAGCCGGCCGGTCACGGCGGTGGCGGCGGCGACCGGCGGGCTCACCAGGTGGGTACGCCCACCCCGGCCCTGACGGCCCTCGAAGTTCCGGTTTGAGGTCGAGGCCGAGCGCTGCCCCGGGGAGAGCGTGTCCGGGTTCATGCCCAGACACATGGAGCAGCCGGCGAACCGCCACTCGGCACCGGCGTCGGTGAAGACCTTGTCCAGCCCCTCGGCCTCGGCGGCCTCGCGGACGGCGGCGGAGCCGGGCACCACCAGCATGCGTACGCCGTCGGCGACCTGGTGGCCGCGTAGCACGTCGGCGGCGGCCCGCAGGTCCTCCAGCCGGCCGTTGGTGCAGGAACCGACGAACACCACGTCGACGGCGAGGTCGCGCAGCGGCGTGCCCGGGCGCAGGTCCATGTACTGGAGTGCGCGGCGGGCGGCGGCCCGCTCCGGCTCGGTGCCGAAGTCGTCCGGGTCCGGCACCACAGCGCCCAGCGGCGCGCCCTGTCCGGGGTTGGTGCCCCAGGTGACGAACGGCGCGATCTCGGCGGCGTCCAGGGTCACCTCGGCGTCGAAGGTGGCGCCCTCGTCGGTGGGCAGCGTCCGCCAGTAGGCGACCGCCGCGTCCCAGTCGGCGCCGGTCGGGGCGTTCGGCCGCCCCTGCAGGTACGCGAAGGTGGTCTCGTCCGGCGCGATCATGCCGGCCTTGGCGCCCCATTCGATGGACATGTTGGCGATGGTCATCCGCCCTTCCATGGACAGCGCCCGGATCGCCTCACCGCGGTACTCCACGATGTGCCCGCGTCCGCCACCGGTGCCGACCTTGGCGATCAGGGCGAGCACCAGATCCTTCGCGGTGACGCCGGGGCCGAGCCGGCCGTTCACGGTGACCGCCATCGTCTTCGGTCGGGCCTGCGGCAGCGTCTGGGTGGCCAGCACGTGCTCGACCTCGCTGGTGCCGATGCCGAACGCCAGGGCCCCGAACGCGCCGTGGGTCGCGGTGTGCGAGTCGCCGCAGACGATGGTCATGCCGGGCTGGGTGAGGCCGAGCTGCGGGCCGATGACGTGCACGATTCCCTGGTTCTCGTCGCCCAGCGGGTGCAGCTTCACGCCGAACTCGGCACAGTTGCGGCGCAGCGTCTCGATCTGGGTCCGCGAGGTGGGGTCGGCGATCGTGAGCAGGTCGCCACGGCGCGACTGGAACGAGGGGTCGGCGTACCCGGTCGGGGTGTTGTGATCCTCGGTCGCGAGCGTGAGGTCGGTACGGCGCACCTGGCGGCCGGCGAGCCGCAGCCCGTCGAACGCCTGCGGGCTGGTCACCTCGTGCAGCAGGTGCAGGTCGATGAAGAGCAGATCGGGCTCACCATCGGCGGACCGGACGACGTGCGCGTCCCAGACCTTCTCGGCCAGGGTCCTCGACTCAGGAGTGACTCCCACCATCTGGACATCCTAAATTCTGGGAGGTAAATTTCGGCTTGTGGGACACAGTATGAGCGGTGTCGGCGTTCTCGACAAGGCGGTGGTCATCCTGGCCGCCTGTGTCGACGGCGCCAGCCTGGCCGAACTCGTTGAACGCACCAAGCTGCCCCGGGCCACGGCGCACCGGCTGGCGCAGGCGTTGGAGATCCATCGGATGCTGGTCCGGGACACCCAGGGCCGCTGGCGTCCCGGTCCGCGCCTCGGCGAACTGGCCAACGCGGCGCCGGACGTGCTGCTGACGGCGGCCGAGCCGCTGCTGGCCGCGCTGCGCGACGCCACCGGCGAGAGCGCCCAGCTCTACCTGCGCCGAGCGGACGAACGGATCTGCGTGGCCGCCGCCGAACGGGCCAGCGGGCTGCGCGACACCGTCCCGGTGGGCTCGGTGCTGCCGATGATCGCCGGCTCGGCGGCGCAGATCCTGCTCGCCTGGGAGCCGCCGGAGGCGGTGATGCCGCTACTGCCCCGCTCGAAGTTCACCGGCCGCACCCTGGCCGAGGTACGCCGCCGAGGCTGGGCCCAGAGCGTGGCCGAACGGGAGGCGGGTGTGGCCAGCGTCTCCGCCCCGATCCGCGACCGCACCGGCCGGGTCATCGCCGCCATCAGCATCTCCGGCCCGATCGAACGCCTCGGCCGCCGCCCCGGCGAACGCCACGCCATGGCCGTCGTAAGAGCCGGCCAACGCCTCTCCGGCCTCTAGCCCCACCCACCCCCAAACCTCCATGGAGAGTGAAGGAGATGGAAAAGCCCGCCGGGCCGGAGGCGCGGCGGGCTTTGGTGTGGTAGCCCCGACCGGATTCGAACCGGCGCTACCGCCTTGAGAGGGCGGCGTCCTGGGCCGCTAGACGACGGGGCCAGAACCTATTGCGACACCACCGTGCGGTGGTGTCGCCGAACTCTACCAGACCTAGCGACCGAACCCCTTTCGGAGCACCGGTGCTGAACTCCACCAGAATCCAGCGACCTCGATTCTTACGAATCTCGGTTGCGCTGGGGTACCAGGACTCGAACCTAGACTAACTGAACCAGAATCAGTTGGGCTGCCAATTACCCCATACCCCATTGGCCCCTTGCGGCGCCGGGATCAAACTCTACCCTCCCGGCACCGACGGGCCAAATCGAGTTCCGGAAACCGCCCTTGAGCTGCGGAAACAGGGACTCTGACCGGATCAGGTGGCCGACACGACCGGGTTGGTCAACTCGCCGATCCCCTCGATCCGAACAGTCACCGTATCCCCCTCCGTGAGCGGGCTAACCCCCGCCGGCGTACCGGTCAGCACCACGTCGCCGGGCAGCAGCGTCATCACATGCGAGACGTACGACACCAGGGCCGGCACGTCGAAGACCATGTCCCGGGTCCGGCCCAGCTGACGGACCTCCATCTCCTCCGGGTCGCGCCCCACCTCGCAGCGGATCTCCAGGTCGGTGACGTCGAGGCCGGTGGTGATCCACGGCCCGATCGGGCAGAACGAGTCGAAACCCTTGGCCCGGGTCCACTGGCTGTCGGCCCGCTGGAGGTCCCGGGCGGTGATGTCGTTGGCGCAGGTGTAGCCGAAGATGGCCCGCTCCGCCGCGGCCCGGTCCGCCCGGCGGGCACCCGGAGCACCGATCACCACCGCCAGTTCCGCCTCGTGCTCGACCTGCTTGCTGAACTCCGGGAGCCGGATCGCGTCCCGGGGACCGATGACGGAGGTGGAGGGCTTGAGGAAGAGCAGCGGCTCCTTCGGCACCTCGTTGCCGTGTTCGGCGGCGTGCTCGGCGTAGTTACGACCGACGCAGACCACCTTGCTGGGCAGGATCGGCGAGAGCAGCCGAACGTCGGACAGCGCCCATCGGACGCCACTGAAACTGATCTGGCCGAACGGGTGGCCCGAGATCTCGGCGATGGTGAGCCCCTGCGGGCCCGCCTCCGGCTCCCCCTCGACGACCCCGAACGACATTCCCTTGGCATGAGCGAAACGAGCGATACGCACCAGGCCAATCTAGTCCGGCCCGGGGAGCGGGTGCCGCAGCTTACCCGTGACGATCACCGGTGGGGCCGGATTCGCCGCTTCGTACCCGCACGACGTGACCCCGCACCTAGCGTCGGCTGCGGAGGTTCGTTCGTATGCCTGCATCGACACGACACCACAGGACCCTCGCGGCGATCGTGCACTGCGTCGGTTTCCTCACCGCCCTGCCGCTGCTGCCGGCGGCCACCACCGCGGACGCCGCAGCGGCCGGCCGGCCCCACGCGGCAGCGGCGTCGCCCGAGCCCACCATGCCGTCGGCGCCGCCGGCGGTGCCAACCCCGACCCGGGTCGCCTCGCCGGCCGCCAAGCCGCAGATCAGCGTGGCGGTCGCGGCGGGGAGCACCGCCGAGCCCGGGTATCGCATCGAGGTACGCAACGGCAGCAACGCCCCGGTGGACACCACCGTGCGTCAGGAGTTGCCGCAGGGCGTCTCGGCGACCACGATCAGCAACGGCGGCCGGGAGGTACGCCCCGGCGGCTCGACGGCGACCGAGGTGACCTGGCGGCTCAAGCTGCCGCCACGCAGCACCACCACGCTGGGCACCACGCTCAGCACCGCCGCGGCGCAGCAGCCGCTGACCGCGCCGGCGTGCGCGTTCGCCAGCGACGGCCGGCAGCCGTACGACTGCGCGACCGCCACCTGGACGGCCCCGCAGGCCGCGACCCAAGAGACCCGGGAGCCGACGGGGTGGCGTCGTCAGGCACCCGCGCTGCTGGCCGGCGCGGTCGCGCTGCTGGTGCTCAGCGTCGTCGGGCTCGTCGCCTGGCGACGGCACCGGCGGCGGCCGGTCGCCGCCGCGCTGGCGTCGGACGGGCCGGGCACGGTCTATCCCCGCCCGGCCACGCCCCGCTCGCCGGCCCGCCGGCGCACCCCGCCGATCTGGCTGATCGTGCCGGTGGCCGCGACGGTGCTGGCCGGCACGGTGGGCGCGGCCGCCTGGACCGCCACCCAGCGGGTCACCGAGATCGACACCGACAGCCAGCCGACCAGCGGCGCCTGGAAGGGCAAAGGGGTGACCGGTGGGCTCGGTGTGCCGCTGCGCGAGGACGCGTTCGAGTTCACCGTCTACCGGATGATCTGCGAACCGGGCCAGGGCGCGCGGCAGTGCCAGGCGACCGTCGGGGTACGCAACCTCACCCCGGAGCATCAGAGCTGGCACGGCAAGCTGCAACGGGCGTACCTGGCGAACGGCAACTGGGTCACCACCGACGAGTTGGCCACCCGGGGGGCGAACCAGGGGCGGGACGTCTTCGCCGAGCCGATGGCCGCGGGCAGCCGCCTGGTGCTGCCGCTGGTCTTCACCGTCAACGGCCGCGAGGCGCCGCAGCTGCTGGAGTTGCGCAGTGGCGTCTTCTCCGCCGGGGTGCGGGTGGACGTGCCCTGACCGGCGGGCGGGCGGCGGTCGTACCCTTGGTCCGTGACCGCCGCCCTCGCTCCCGCCGTGCTCGACGCGGCTGCCTGGGGGCCCCGCCGCCGGGCCCACGAGGAGCGGGTGGACGCCTGGCTCACCCCTCACCTGGCCCGCCGCCGCCGTGCCGAGAAGCACCCGGTGGAGGACTTCCTCTTCACCTACTACTCATGCCGGCCGGCTCAGCTGCGGCGGTGGCATCCGGGCGCGGGGGTGGTGCTGCGGGACGCCGATCCCGCCGACTTCGGCCCGGACTACCACGCCCTCCCCGTCGGGGTCACCCTCGACACCGACGCGGTACGCGCCCGGCGCGCCGACTCGGTGCGCTGGATCACGGCTCTGCTGGCTGCGACCGCGGGGCGGCCGACGCACCTGGGCTGCTTCGGGATGCACGAGTGGGCGATGGTCTACCGGCAGAGCCAGCAGGAGGTCCGGCACAACGCCTGGCCGCTGCGGCTGACCCCGGAGCGCACCGCCGCAGTCGTCGAGGAGCGCGGCGTACGGTGCAGCCACTTCGACGCGTACCGCTTCTTCACCGCGCCGGCCCGGCCGCTCAACGTGCTGCGCCCGACGCGGGAGACGCAGCACGCCCAGGAGCAGCCGGGCTGCCTACACGCCAACATGGACCTGTACAAGTGGGCGTACAAGCTCTCCCCACTGGTGCCGTCGGAACTCGTCGCCGACTGTTTCGCCCTGGCCCGGCAAATCCGCACGCTGGACATGCGGGCTTCGCCGTACGACCTCGCCGACCTGGGCTATCCGCCCGTCCGGGTGGAGACCGTCGACGGCCGGCACGAGTACGTCCAGGCACAGCGGGAGTTCGCCGAGCGGGCCGGTGTGCTGCGGGCCCGCCTGCTGGCCGCGCTCCCCGCCGCCTGAGACACGAACCCGGCCAGGGGCGCGGAGCCGGGGTCGGGTCCGCGCGCGGACCCGACCCCATTGCGAAGTCGCTCAACATCGGTGAGCCACTTCGCAATGGGGTCAGGGGCAGGAGGTCCTCGATCGTCTGCTTGCGGCTCACTGCTGC
>NZ_JBFBAO010000155.1:0-14789 GCF_040682255.1 Micromonospora sp. NPDC051296
GCGCACCGCCTGACCCGACACCACAAGGAGAGTCACACGATGTCCGTTAATCCCGACCTCGACCGCCGGACCCTGCTGCGCCGCGCGGCGGCCGCGGGCCTCCTGGTGACCCCGGCCGTGGGCCTGCTCAGCGCCTGTGCCGGCAGCACGCCGACCCCGAACACCGACAACGCCGGTGAGAAGAGTAACGACAACCCCTTCGGCGTGCAGAAGGACAGCGCCGTCAAGGTGGTCATCTTCAACGGTGGTCTGGGTGACGCCTGGGCGAAGGAGGACCAGGCGATCTTCACCGCCAAGCACCCGGACGTCACCGTCAACATGAGCTCCACCCAGAAGATCAAGACCGAAGAACAGCCCAAGATGGCGACGACGCCCAGCGACCTCATCATGAACTCGGGCGCCGACCTGATGGACCTCAGCACGCTGATCAACGAGGGCGCCATCGAGCCGCTGGACGACCTGCTCGCCGCGCCCGCCTGGGACAGCGAGGGCACCGTCGCCGACAGCCTGCTGCCGGGCACCGTCTCCGACGGCACCTTCCAGGGCAAGTTCTTCGTCGTCTACGTCGCCTTCACGGTGTGGGGCAACTGGTACAACGGCGCGCTGTTCAGCAAGGAGGGCTGGGAGCCGCCGAAGACCTTCGACGAGTTCTTCACCCTCGCCCCGAAGATCAAGGCCAAGGGCCTCGCCCCGTACGTGTACGACGCCGTGCACGGCTACTACCCGCGCTGGGCGCTGATGGCCAGCATCTGGAAGTCGGCCGGCCGGCAGGCGGTGATCGACATCGACAACCTGAAGGAGAACGCCTGGCGCGCCGAGGGCGTCCTGCCCGCGCTGGAGGCGTGGGAGAAGCTGGTCAAGGACAAGCTGGTGCTGCCCGGCAAGCTCGACCACACCCAGTCGCAGCAGGCGTGGCTCGACGGCAAGGCGGCGTTCATCCAGGTCGGCACCTGGCTGAAGAACGAGATGGCGGCGACCATCCCGCCGGGCTTCGAGATGAAGCTCTCCGACTACTGGGGCGTGAGCGCCGCCGACAAGGCGCCGAAGGACGTCTTCGCCGGTGCCGGCGAGGGCTTCGTGGTGCCGAGCAAGGCCCCGAACAAGGCGGCGTCGAAGGAGTTCCTGCGCGCCGTGCTGTCCAAGGCCGGTTCGGCGAAGTTCGCCGAGCTGACCAAGTCCCTGGCGTCGACCAAGGGCTCCGGCGACAACGTGCAGGACGCGGCGCTGGCGACGGCCAACGAGGTGATGAAGAACGCCGGCCAGGACCTGATCTCGGTCAAGCTCTGGGACTTCTACGCCGACCTGGACAAGGAGAGCCAGAACCTCTCCCAGGAGCTGATGGCCGGCCGGCTCACCGCCGCGCAGTTCGTCGACAAGATGCAGGCCGCCGCCGACAAGGTCGCCAAGGACTCGTCGATCACCAAGCAGACCCGCAACGCGTGACGCCTGCCCGGACCTAACCGAACGAGGAAGTGAGAGAAATGCGGCACGGTGTTGCGCGTTTCGTCACGGGTTTCCTGGCGCTGCCGGTCGGGCTCTACCTCTTCTACGTGGTGTGGCCGTTCCTGCAGGCTGCCGGGTACTCGCTGACCGACTGGGGAGGCTACTCCGACCGGCAGCAGTTCGTCGGGCTGGAGAACTACATCCGGCTGTTCTCCGACGAGCTGATCAGGAAGGCGTTCTGGCACAACGTCTTCTTCCTGGTCACCGTGCCGCTGTTCACCATCGCGCTGGCCCTGTTCCTCGCGTTCCTGCTCAACGTGGGCGGACGCGAGGACAGGGCCGGCATCCGGGGCGTCTTCGGTTCCGGTCTGTACAAGGTGATCTTCTTCTTCCCGCAGGTGCTGTCCCTGGTCGTGATCGCGGTGATGTGGCAGCAGATCTACCGCGCCGACGGCCAGGGCCTGATCAACGGCGTGCTGATGAAGATCGGGCTGATCAACCCGGACGACCCGATCACCTTCATGTACGACCCGGAGCCCTTCCTCGGCGTACCGGCGGTGCTGTGGTGGCTGCTGCTGATCGCGGTCTGGAGCGGCGCCGGCTTCTACATGGTGCTGTTCTCCGCGGCCATGCAGTCCATCCCGAAGGACGTCTTCGAGGCGGCCATCCTCGACGGCGCGGGCCGCTTCCACACCTTCTTCCGGATCACCCTGCCGCTGCTGCGGGACACCGTCTCGGTGGCCTGGGTGTACCTGGGCTTCATCGCGCTGGACATGTTCGCGCTGGTGTACATCATGACCCCGAGTCAGGGTGGTCCCAACCACGCCAGCGAGATCTTCGCCTCGGTGATCAACTTCAACGCGTTCCAGAAGGGCCAGTTCGGCTACGCCTGCGCGATCGCGGTGGCCCTGGCGATCTTCACGATCCTGCTGGCCGCCCTGCAGTTGAGGATCACCCGTCGTGAGCGGATCGAGTACTGAGGAGAGCTGGACGATGAGCACGGTGACCCACACTCCGGGTGGACTGGCCGGGCCCGACCAGGCCCCGCCGCCGGGCCGTACGCCCGCAGAGCGCGCGGCCGTGGGCGGCGGGCGTGCCGGGGCGCGGTTCTTCAACGGCTTCTCGCACCTGTTCCTCGCCGTCTGGGCGATCATGGTGGTGTACCCGCTGCTGTGGGTGGTGATGTCGGCGCTCAAGACCGACGCCGAGGTCATCCGCAAGCCGCTGTCGCTCATCCCCGAGCGGTTGCAGTGGGACAACTTCGCGCGGGCCTGGACCGAGGGGCACATCGGTTCGTTCTTCCTCAACACCGTGCTGGTGCTGACCGGCAGCGTCTTCCTCACCATGCTGCTCGGCTCGATGGCCGCCTACGTACTCGCCCGCTACGAGTTCCCCGGCAACCGGCTGATCTACTACATGTTCCTGTCCGGGTTGACCCTGCCGATCTACCTCGCCGCGGTGCCGCTGTTCAAGGGCGTCTACAACATGGGCGTGGTGCTGCCGTTCCTCGGCCCGAACAAACACCTCATGCTGATCCTGGTCTACGTGGCCTGGTCGCTGGCGTTCACCGTCTTTTTCATGCACTCGTTCTTCCGTACCCTGCCCACCGCCATCGCGGAGGCGGGCATGGTCGACGGGGCGTCCCACAGCCGGCTGTTCTTCAGCGTCATGCTGCCGATGGCCAAGCCGGGCCTGATCAGCATCGGCATCTTCAACGTCCTCGGCCAGTGGAACCAGTGGTACCTGCCGACGCTGCTCATGCAGTCGGTGGCCGGTGAACCGAAGAACCAGGTCATCTCGCAGGGCCTGATCGAACTGTCGGTGAACCAGGGCTACCGGTCCGACTGGTCCGGCCTGTTCGCCGGAGTCACCATGGCGATGCTCCCGGTGCTCATCGTCTACATCGTCTTCCAGCGCCAGGTGCAGTCCGGCCTCACCGCCGGTGTCGGCAAGTAAGCGAGGAGCCTGTCGATCATGCAGTTGTGGTGGGCGGATTGCCAGGTGTCGGGGCATTTGTGAGGCACCAAAACTGCATGATCGGCGAAGGCTGGAGTGGGCGGTCAGGCGGGGCGGAAGGAGTCGCGGGCGACCGGCGCGGCGTGCTTGATCATGATGTGCCGGGTGACCGAGTACTCGGCGACCGCCTCCTGGCTCATGTCCTTGCCGAAGCCGGAGCCCTTGACCCCGCCGTGCGGTGCCTCGGAGGCGATCGGCAGATGGTCGTTGATCCAGGTGACTCCGACGTCGAGCCGGTGGCTGACCCGCAGCGCGCGGGCCACGTCGCGGGTCCAGACCGACGACGCGAGGCCGTACTGGCAGTCGTTGGCCAGCCGTACGCCGTCGTCCTCGGCGTCGAAGGGCAGCACCACGACGGCCGGCCCGAACACCTCGCCCTGCACGATCTCGCTGCGCTGGTCCGCGTCGAGGACCAGGGTCGGTGGGAAGAAGAACCCGGGCCCGTCGGTGGCCGCGCCGCCGAGCGCGACGGTGGCGCCCTCGGCCGCCGCGCGGGCGACGAAGCCGGCCACCCGGTCCCGGTGGTCGGCCGAGATGAGCGGGCCGATGTCGGTCTCGGTCGACCACGGATCGCCGGTACGGATCTTCGTCAGCGCAGCCTCCAGCGCCCCGACCGCATCCCGATAGGCCGCCCGCTGGACGTAGACCCGGGTGGCGGCGGTGCAGTCCTGGCCGGTGTTGTAGGTGGCGCCCATCGCCACGCCGGCGGCCATCTCGGCCAGGTCGGCGTCGTCGAACACGATCGCCGGTGCCTTGCCGCCGAGTTCCAGGTGCACCCGCTTGAGCCCGGCCACCGCGCCGCGCATCACCTCCCGCCCGGTACGGGTCGAGCCGGTGACGCTGACCATGTCCACGCCCGGGTCGCCGACCAGGGCGGCGCCGACCTCGGCACCACCGGTGACCACCTGGACCAGACCGGCCGGCGCGCCGGCCTCCTCGATCAGCCGGGCCAACGCCAGGGTCGTCCTGGGCGTCTGCGGTGCGGGCTTGATGACCACCGCGTTGCCGGCCGCCAGGGCCGGACCGATCTTCCAGATCGCCATGATCAGCGGGAAGTTCCACGGCGCGATGGAACCGACCACACCGACCGGCCGGCGGACCAGCATCGAGGTGTAGCCGGCCGACAGCGTGCCCGCGCCGGTGCCGTCCAGCGAACGCGCCGCACCGGCGAAGAAGCGCAGGTTGTCCACACCGAACGGCAGTTCGCCGTCGCGCATGACCGAGGCCGGCTTGCCGGTCTCCTCGACCTCCAGCCGGGTCAGCTCCTCGGTGTCGCGTTCCACGAGGTCGGCGAGGCGGAGCAGGACCCGGGACCGGTCGGCCGGGGTGGCCTCCCGCCACTGCTCGAATGCGCCGCGCGCCTCCGCCACCTGGTCGGCGACCTCGCCGGGGGTCGTTTCCGGGACCTCGCCGATGGCGGCCCCGGTCGCGGGATTGGTCAGTAGCGCCACGTCTCGCTCCTTTCGGCCCGGGTGGGATGGGCCGGTGCCGCCCACGCCCACCCGACCGTCAACTGTTGAACCCGACCCCGAACCGGTCGAGAAGTCGCAGCCATGGGCCCCGGCGGCCGTCGCGTGCGTCCGCTGCGGCGAGCGCGCGGCGGGTCAGCTCCACCGCCGGGTACCGCAGTGGTTCCGGGGGGAACGGGACCGGCCGTCGCCGCACCATGTGCAGGCCGGTCCGCTCGGTGTCCCGGCCGGCGAGCAGGTCGAGCGCCACCTGGGCGCCGAACCGGGAGGCGGCCACGCCGAGCCCGGTGTAACCCACGGCGTACGCGATCCGGCGGTCGCGGGTGGTGCCGAACATCGGGGTGAACCGGGTGGTGGAGTCGATCACACCACCCCAGCGGTGGGTGAACCGTACCCCGTCCAACTGCGGGAAGGTCTCCGCGAAGTGCCGGGCCAGCAGCAGGTGGGTGGCGTCGCGCTGGTCGAGAGCCGAATCCACCCGGTTGCCGAACCGGTAGACGGCGTCGTAGCCGCCGAACAGGATCCGGTTGTCCTCGG
This sequence comes from Micromonospora sp. NPDC051296, assembly GCF_040682255.1. Lineage (NCBI taxonomy): Bacteria > Bacillati > Actinomycetota > Actinomycetes > Micromonosporales > Micromonosporaceae > Micromonospora > Micromonospora sp. NPDC051296. The sequence continues at coordinate 5,466 of NZ_JBFBAO010000155.1, forward strand.
TGAGGCGGTAGTAGTGGAACTGGTTGCCGGCGTCGGTGAGGCCCTGCGCCTCCGGCCACCGCAACTCCGCCCGCTGCGCGTCGGTGAGCCGTTCGGTGACCAGCACGTAGTCGTGCACCGGCAGGATCCAGTGCCGCAACCGCCGCAGCGGCGGGGGATAGGCGTTGGTGCCGATGACGGCCCGCTGGCCGGTGACCCGGCCGTCGGCGGTGCGGACCACCACCCCGGTACGGGACCGGTCGAAACCGGTGACCCTGGTGTCCTCGTGGATCGTCACCCCGAGTGCCTCGGCGAGCCGCGCAAGTCCCCAGGTGAGCCGGGCGGGATCTACCAGACCGCCCGTGCCGCGCAGCCGTACGCCACCCAGGTACATCGGTGACGCCACGTCCGCGCGGACCTGGTCGGCGTCGAGCAGCGTCACGTCATCGCCGTAGCCGCGGTGCAACTCGGCGAGGGCGGCGAGTTCGGCCACCTGATGCGGGGCGACCGCGACGGTCGTCTTGCCGCACAGCCTGAGGTCGGCGTCGATGGCGTGCTCGCGCACGGTGCCGGCGATCGCGGCGAGGTTCTCCCGGCCGAGGCGGACCAGGGCCGGCATCTCGGCGGGCCAACGCGACGTGCCGTGGGACACACCGTGGGTGAGCGAGTCGGAGATGAAGCCGCCGTTGCGCCCGGAGGCCCCGGCGGCGATCCGGCGGGCCTCCAGCAGCATCACGTCGGCGGCGGGATCGTCCTGCTTGGCCAGGATGGCCGCCCACAGGCCGGTGAACCCGCCGCCGATCACCACGAGGTCGGCGGCGCGTGCCCCGGTCAGCCGCGACCGTTGCGGCGGGGCGTCGGGGCGGTCGGTCCAGAAGGCGGTCGGCGCAGCGTCGGCGATGGCCCGTTGCGCCTTCGCCTGCGCCGAGGCCGAACCGATGCGGGCCGACGGGGCGTACCAGTTGGTCAAGGACGGGCCTCGGTGGCGCTGCCGCCCAGTCGCTCGATCGCGTCGGCGGCCTGCCGCAGGCCGTCGGCGGCCCGGATCGCCGCACCGTGCGCCACGAGCCGGCCGCGCAGGTCCTCGTCGCCCAGCAGGCGATCGATCGCCCCGTGCAGCTGCTCGTCGGTGAACCGGTACGGGTCGAGGCGTACCCCGAAGCCCAGCTCGTCGACCCGCTGCGCGTTGTCGTACTGGTCCCAGAAGAGCGGCAGCACGATCATCGGCTTGCCGAAGTGGAGCGCCTCGGTCGTGGTGTTGTTGCCGCCGTGCGTGATGACCAGGTCGACCAGCGGGAGGATCGTGGTCTGCGGCAGGAACTCGGCGCCCCACATGTTCTCCGCCAGCTCGATCTCGGTGTGCAGCGGGCCCTTGGAGACGATGTAGCGGTGCGGCGTCTTGGCCAGCGCGTCGATGACCCGCCGCATCAGCTCGACGTCGGCGGAGCCGAGCGAACCGAGGCTGAAGTAGATCAGTGCGCCGTCGCGGCCGGCGAGCTGCTCCGGCAGGGTGAACTCCTCGTCGGTCTCGCGAACCGACGACTCGAGCCGCTGCCAGGTCGGCCCGAGCGGCCGGGCGTCGGTGTAGTCGGCGATGCCCGGGTAGACGTAGAGGTTGAGGTCGCCCTCGTGGATGAACTCGAGGTCGGGCAGGCCCGGTGCGCCCTGCTCGCGGACCCAGGCGTCGAACTCCGCCCAGACCGGCCGGTGGACCCGGTCGTACTCGGCGCGGAACGCGGCCCACTCGGACCGGTCGGCGGCGGGGTGGCCGGAGAAGACCGGGGCGATGTCGTCGCCCTTCATCTCCAACGGGTTGCAGGAGACGATCCGCACGAAGGGCACCCCGGCGGTGTTGAGCGCCGGGAAGGCGACCACATTGTCCTCGACGATGACGTCGGGACGTACCCGTTCGATGATCTCCAGCAGCCGGGGCTGGCAGTACCTCGCGCCGTTGATCAGCTCGACCCAGACCGGCTTGACCCAGGTCTCGACCTGCTCGATCGTCGGCTTGCGGAACTCGGGCGCGGTGTCCCGGATGAAGTCCTTCCAGAACTGGCCGGCGTCCTGCTCCTCGGCGTTCTCCGGCGGCGGCGCGAGGTCGACCAGGTCCTCTTCGAAGCCGAGGGCGGTCAGTTTGCCCCGCCACGACGCCTCGGCCGCGAACACCACCCGGTGCCCGCGCCGGCGCAGCACGTCGCCGATGCCGATGCAGTTGTTGGTGGGGCCGTACGCACTCTCGGGCATGAACAGGACGGTCAGCGCAGACATCGCCTCTCCCCGGGCCGTTTCTTGAATCGAAATTCAACAAGCTCCTCGGTCGGGAGTCAATACGCAGGCGCTATGGTGTTTGGCGAAGTGTTGACGTCGTACCCGGATCGGGGCCGCATGACCACCCGCAAGTCCCGCAGCCAGCGCCGGCAGGATCTCATCGAGGCCGCCCGCCGCGCGATGATCCAGCACGGGACCGACACGGTACTGCTCAACCAGGTGGCCGAACAGGCCGGGCTCACCTCCGGTGCGGTCCTGTACCACTATCCGGACCTGCGGGATCTGCTGCTGGAGGCGCATCACGCCGGCATGGAGCGGTTCTACGAGCTGCGGGTGCGCAGGATCGCCGGCATCTCCGACCCGGTGCGGAAACTGGTGGTGACCATCCGGTCAGGATTGCCCACGGACGCCGAGGACGCCGACGTACGCCTGCTCTGCGAACTCGGCGGGGCCGCCGGCCGCAACCGGGTCTACGCCGCCCTGCTCACCACGCTTTACGACCGCCAGGTCTCCATGTACCAGACGATCCTCGAACTCGGTGCCGCCCAGGGCGTGTTCCGCCTCGCCGCCGAGTCGCTGACCATCGCCCGCAACCTGGTGGCGTTGGAGGACGCGTACGGGTACCGGATCATCGCCCGCCACCCGACGCTGGACGTCGCCGAGGCGGTCGAGCTGACCCTGTCGTACGCCCGACTGGTCACCGGCAATCCGCTCGACGTGCCGGACGAGCCGACCAAGGCGCCGCGGGTACGCCGCGCCTCGGCATAGCACCGCGGTCTTGCAACGAGCGTCAACGTACGCGAGACTCGTCCCGCCTTCCTGTAGCCCTTGAATACGTGGAAACTGAACTTGGATTCAACAGATGGCCGGGTTCCGCCCGGGGCCTCCGCCGCCCTCGTCGAGGCCCTCGCCGCCGGTGGCACCGTGGCGGGCCTGCGGGTCCGCCGCTTCGTTCCACTCGGCCACGGCCCGCTCGGCGAGCGCCTGATCACCGCCGATCAGACGAACACCTCGGTGGTGGTGGGCGAGCGTGTGGTGGTGAAGTGGATGCGCCCGGCGGCGGGCGGGTCGCCGGACCGGGCGCCGGATCTGCTGGCACACCTGGCAGCCGTCGGCTTCACCCGTACCCCGACCCCCTACGCGGCCGTCTACCGCGACGGTCCGGACCACGGCCTGGCGGCCGTGGTCACCGGGTTCCTGCCGGACGCCGCCGACGGGTGGGACTGGTGCGTCGACGCCCTGCTCGACCAGCTTGCCGGCGGGCCGCCGGCCGACCTGGCCGGGGAGATCGGGGTGCTGGCCGCGGAGCTGCACGCCGCCCTGGCCACGCCGACGGAGACCACGCCGGAGCCGGTCACCGAACTCCGGCACCCTGCCTGGGCGGCCGGCGGCCTGGCCGTGCTCGAACAGACACACCAACTCCTGGCGGATCTGCACGCCGAGGACGCACGCTGGTTGGCCGCCCGGGCGCACCGGCTCGCCGCCGACATCGAGCGCTCCGGCGAGGTGGACCAGGCGTACGTCATCCGGCCGCACGGCGACCTGCACGTAGGGCAGGTGCTGCGGTGGCGCGGCGGACTGGCGGTGACGGACTTCGACGGGAACCCGACGCTCGCGACGCCCGGTGGCGGAACCCTGACCGAGCCGGCCGCGCGCGATGTGGCGCAGCTGCGTACCAGCCTGCTGCACGTCGGGCAGATCGCCGACCGGCGCACCGAGGGCCGCCACCGCGTGGCGGTGTCCGACTGGTGCCGGCGCGCCGGCGACGAGCTGCTCGGGGCGTACCGCCGCACGTTGGCCGAGCGGGGCCTGGCGCACCTGTTCGACGAGCGACTGCTGCGGCCGTTCGAGGTCGAACAGGAGTGCCGGGAACTGTGCTACGCCGCCCGGTTCCTGCCCCGCTGGCGGTACGCCCCGATGGGCGTACTGCGTTCCTGGTACGACGACTGACCCGAGGAGACCCGTGGACCCGCGCCTGTTCCTGGCCGACCTGGAAGCCAAGCCGGAATCGCTGCGCGAACTGGCCGCCACCTTGACCCGCGACGACCTGTGGGGTGGCCTGCCCGACCCGGTCGACCGGGTGCTCCTGCTCGGCATGGGCAGCTCGCGTTACGCCGCCGAGATGGCGGCGCTCCGGCTGCGCGCCGCGGGCATCGACGCGGTGGCCGAGTACGCCTCGACCACCGTGTCCTACCCCGCCCGCCCCGGCACCCTGGTGATCGCCATCTCGGCGACCGGGACGAGCGTGGAGACCCTCGACGCCACCTCCCGCTACCAGGGGTCGGGACGGCTCGTCGCGCTGACGAACGCGCCGGAGTCACCGCTGGCGGACATCGCCGATCTCGTCGTCCCGATGCAGGCGGGCACCGAGCGGGGTGGGGTGGCGTGCCGGACCTTCCAGCACACCCTGGTGCTGCTGCTGGACCTGCTCGCCCGGTTGACCGGCGCGCGCCGCGACGCCGCCGCGCTCGCGCGCCGCGCGGCCGACGCCACCGAGGACCTGCTCGCCCGGCGCGATGCCTGGTTGCCGAGGGCGATCGAGCTGCTGGACGGCCCGCACGGTGTCTACGCCCTCGCGCCGGCCGAGCGGCTCTCCTCGGCGTTGCAGTCGGCGCTGATGGTCCGGGAAGGTCCCCGCCGGCCGGCCGACGGGTGCGAGACGGGCGACTGGTCGCACGTCGACGTCTACCTCGCCAAGACGCTCGACTACCGGGCGCTGCTCTTCCCCGGTTCCCGCTACGACGCCGCAGCGCTGGAATGGCTGAAACTTCGGAAGTCGACCGTGCTCGCGGTCGGCGCCGAGGTGCCCGACGCGGCCGCCGTGATTCGCTACGCCGGTGACGACGACGAGGACGTACGGCTGCTCACCGAAACGCTGGTCGCGGAACTCGTCGCCGCGCACTGGTGGACATCTCCTGAATGAGACATCAGTAGCTTTTGGGCGTTCTTCTGCTGTTCGATCGAGCCCTTGACGCTCTAACTGAATTGGGCTTTAAATGTCGGCCACGCCGGATCCGGCGTTCCCGACCGGAGGTCAGCCCATGGGTTCCAGAGGTCGAACACAACTCACCAGCCGCCTGCGTGCGATGCTCGCCGCGCACGCTGAATCCGAACGGACCGGGATTCCGGTCGACGAGATCCTCGAATCGCCTGCGGTGGCCCTGCCCCGACGCCGGCTGCTCGGCGGCGCCGCACTCGTCGGCGCGGCGGCCGCCGCCTCGGCGGCCGGCCTGCCCCGGCCCGCCGCCGCAGCCGCGGCGCCCACGCCGCCACCGTCGGTGACCATCGTGGGGGCCGGGCTCGCCGGCATCCGGGCCGCCCACTGGCTCTACAAGGTCAAGGGCGTCCGGGCTGCCGTCTACGAGGGCAGCTCCCGGATCGGTGGCCGCTGCTACAGCCTGCGTGGCTTCTTCGACGACGGGGTGGTCGTCGAACACGGCGGCGCGTTCATCAACACCGAGCACAACGCGGTCCGGAACCTCGCCAACAGTCTGGGTCTCGGGCTGCGAGTCGCGGGCGGCGGAAACCAGCCACCCGGCGGGGACAAGTACTGGATCGACGGCGCGGATTACCCCTACAGCGCGGCCAACAGCGACTGGGGACAGGTCTACCGGGCCTTCAAGGCGGCTCAACAGGCGGCGCCGTACCCGCAGCGCTACGACAGCCACACCGAGGCGGGCCGGGCGCTGGACAACCAGACGGTCAACCAGTGGCTGGACGCGAACATCCCCGGCGGGCTCTCCAGCAGGTTCGCCAAGCTGATGCAGAGCAACACCGTCGCCGAGTACGGATTCGACCCGGACCAGCAGTCGGCGCTTAACCTCATCTACCTGCTCGGATGGAACGGGCCAAACTCGCTCAGCCCGCTCACCGGCGGCGACGAGAAGTACACGATCGTGGGCGGCAACGACCAGCTGCTGACCGCCATGGAAGCACAGTTGCCCGCCGGCACCGTGACCTACAACCAACGACTGGTGGCGGTCAGGGCGAACGCCAACGGCTCGGTGACCTGCACCTTCCAGGCCGGCAACAAGTACACCGACGTGACCTCCGACAAGGTGATCCTCGCGCTGCCCTTCACCATGCTGCGCCAGTGCGACCTGTCCAGGGCCGGGTTCTCGACGGTGAAGACGCGCTCCATCAACGAGTTCGACCTGGGCAGCAACGCCAAACTCCACGTCCAGTTCACCAGCCGACCGTGGGTGGCCCAGGGCTACGGCGGCTCGACCTACACCAACGTCAACGGCTTCCAATGCGCCTGGGACGACACCGTCAACCAGCCGACCAGCACCGGGGTGCTCTGCGAGTTCCCGGGTGGGCACCAGACACTCACGTGGACCGGTACGCCGTTCGGCCCGGCGCCGGCCGCCCAGGTCACCGCGTTCCTGAACCAGTTGGAGCCGATCTATCCGGGCATCAGGGCCGCGTACAACGGCAAGGCATACCGGGACGCCTGGTCGCTCGACCCCTGGTCGAAGGGGGCCTACTCGGCCATGAAACCGGGCCAGTACACCCGCTTCTTCGGCATCGAGGGCGCCCGCGAAGGCAACGTCCACTTCGCAGGCGAGCACACCTCGATCGAGTACTTCGGCTACCTCAACGGCGCAATCGAGTCCGGCGAACGGGTCGCGAAGGAGATCACCGGCCCCTGAGGCCGACTGCCCCGCGCCGGCCCCGGTCCTGCTCTACCGCACCTCGATTGGCAGGTACCACAGGCCGGCGCGGGCCGGGTCGCGAAGCCAGCGGGCCCGTGGTGCCTCGTCGGGTCGTGGTGCCCAGTCCCGGTACGGCAGCAAGGACAGCCGCCAGGCGATCAGGATGAAGATGGGCAGCCCGGGACCGATGAACCACAGCAGCGCGTCCCGCCGGCGGTAGGAGGCGTACGGCGCGAGCACCGCCGTCACCGCCGCCGGCAGCGCGATGAAGGCGAGGGTGGCCGCGGCGCCCAGCCAGCCCTCGGCCAGTTCCCGCGCGACCACCGCCGGCACCAGCACGCAGACGACCAGCAGGCCCGCCCGGACGGTACGCGGAATGCGCCCACGCGGCGCGGATGAGCTGAGCGCGTCGCCGGTCATGATCGGGATGTTAGGTGGCAGCGGCAACGCCCGGCCGGTCTGGGCGAGACAGTGCTCGTCAGACGACCAGCACCGGGACGTCGTACTGCTGGATGGCAGGGTCGCGGGAGGCGAGGACGAGGTTTTCGGACCGTGCCTGGGCCACCAGCATGCGATCGAACGGATCGCGATGAATCATGGGCAGTTGACCCGCCATGATCGCGTGATCAGGCGTGATCGGCAGGTTCCGGAACCCGCTGTCGCGGACGATTTCGGGTAGACGTTCCGGTTCCTTGATCTTGCCAATCGCCTGCTTGATGGCGATTTCCCAGATCGTGGCGGCGCTGACGTACACCTCCGGCTCGTGATCCAGCCGGTCCTTGATCTCCGACGACAGGGTCAGGTCGTCGGTCAGCCACCAGATGACGACGTGGGTGTCCAGTAGGAGAGTCACGCCGTCGTTCCGAAGTCGTCCGCGATGGCCTCGTTGACCTCGACGGAGTCCCAGTCCTCGGAGATCACCAGCCGGCCACGCAGGGATCCTCGTGCCGTGCGGTTGACCCGGCGTACGAGTGGGATCACCTTCGCCACCGGCTGGCCGGCGCGGCTGATTACGATCTCCTCGCCATGCTCAACCCGCTCGATGATCCGTGACAGGTTCGTCTTGGCCTCGTGGATGTTGAACTGGGCGGCAGCCTCGCTTCCCATCTGACCTCCTTGGCTAAGAGGTTAGTCCACTCGCCGGCCATGGTCGAGGATCCTTTGACTCCGCGAGGGTGCCCGTGCCCGCATCCGGGTACGGAAAATAGATTGATGACGACTTTTGCTGCCCTGCACCGGGCCGGTGCCCCGCTGGTCCTGCCGAACGTGTGGGACGTGGCGTCGGCCCGGTTCCTGGTCGAGGCCGGCTTTCCCGCGCTCGGCACCACCAGCCTGGGTGTCGCGGCCGCCAACGGCCTGCCCGACGGCATCGCCGCGACGGACGCCGAGAACCTGCGGCTCACCCGCAGCCTGGCCCGGCTGCCGGTCCACCTGACCGTCGACATCGAGACCGGATCGGTCGAGGCGGCGGTCGCGATGGCCGGAGCGGGCGCGGCCGGCGTCAACATCGAGGACGCCATGGGCCCGGCGGAGACGCACGCCGCGTTGATCCGGGCGGTGAAGCGGGAGGTGCCGCAGCTGTTCGTCAACGCCCGCACCGACACCCACTGGCAGCGACCCGGCGACCTGGCCGAAGCCGTCCGCCGGGTCCGCTGCTACGCGGACGCCGGCGCGGACGGGGTGTTCGTGCCCGGCCTCGCCGAGCCCGCCGACATCGCGGCGGTGGTGGCGGCGGTCGACGTACCGGTCAACGTCCTGTTCCTGCCGGGCCGGCACACGGTCGCCGACCTGGCGGACCTGGGCGTGCGGCGGGTCAGCACCGGCTCCCTGCTCTTCCGGGCGGCCCTGGCCGCCGCCGTGGAGACGGCCCGAGCCGTCCGCGACGGCAGCGCGGTACGCCTGGACCTCCCGACCTACGCGCAGGCGAACGCCGGGCCACCAACCGAGTGACCCGAGCTGCGGTGCGGGTTGTCGCACGGGCGCGGCAGAATCGCGTCCGTGCTGGTGGCGGTGGTGTCCGACGAGCAGGGCGGGGGAGTGCTGCAAACCCTCGACCCCGCCGGTGCGCCCGCGGGCCCGCCGGAGCCGGTCACCGACCTGGCCGACGCGGTGGCCGTCCGGGAGCGCGCCGACCAGCCGCGTTGGGTCTGGGCGTCCGGTGCCACGCTCTACCCGGCGCTGCTGCGCGCCGGGGTTCGCGTCGAGCGGTGCCACGACGTGGAGCTGACCGAGGCGCTGCTGCTCGGGTACGCCGGTCGCTGGGGGGAGCCCCGCGCGCTGGCGGCGGCGTGGGCGCGGCTGACCGGCGCGCCGGTGCCGGCCGACCCGCCGCCGCGCGCCGCCGCTCCGCCCGGCGACGGGCAGGCCGCGTTCGGCGGCACCACCACCATCATCGACTTCGCCGTGCAGCGCACCGGCGAGG
>NZ_JBFBAO010000156.1:0-14689 GCF_040682255.1 Micromonospora sp. NPDC051296
GCCGGGAGGTCGCCGACGCGATCCCGCACGCCACCTTCGACCTGATTCCAGGCTGCGGTCACTACGGCTATCTGGAGGATCCGGCGACCGTCAACCGCAGCATTCTCGGCGCGTTCCGGACGGTGGGGGCGGTGGCCCGATGAGCGGTGAGCGGCAGCGCGTCGTCATCGTGGGCGCCGGGCTGGCCGGCTCGGCGCTCGCCGCGATGCTCGGCCGACGCGGCGTGCCGGTCGACGTGTACGAGCGCCGCGCGGACCCGGCCGAGATCGCGGCCCGCGGCGGGGCCCGGTCGATCAACCTGGGCATCTCCGAGCGCGGCATGCGGGTCCTGCGCGATTTGGGCCTGGCCGGGACGCTGGCCGGCCGAATGGTGCCGATGCGGGGCCGGGCGGTGCACCAGTCCGGGGGCCGGCTTACCTTCCACCCGTACGGCACACACGATCACGAGATCCTGCACTCGATCCTGCGCCACGACCTCAACGAGGCGCTGATGGACCTGGCCCGGTCGCACGACAGCGTGCGCTTCGTCTTCCACAGCCGGCTGTCCAGCCTCGACTTGGAGGCCCCAAAAGCCGCCTTCGTGGACGAGCGGACCGGCGAGCCGACCGTGGTGGCGGCCGACGTGGTGATCGGCGCCGATGGCGTCAACTCCGCGGTCCGGCGCGAGATGCAGCGCGGCACCCAGGCCAACTTCCGCAAGGAGTTCCTCGAGTGGGGCTACCGGGAGTTCGCCATTCCGGCCCCGGCGCACGGCGAGCACGCCCGGCTGGAGGCCTTTCACGTCTGGCCGGCTGCGAACGCCATGGTGGTCGCCCAGCCCAACCGCGACCGATCGATGACCGGGACCGTGTTCCTGCCGCTCACCGGCGAGGACAGCTTCGCCACGCTGACCCAGCCGGACCGGATCGTCGCCTTCTTCGACCAGTACTTCCCGGATCTGCGCAGCCTGGTTCCGGACCTGGTCGCGCAGTTCGCCGCGAAGCCGGTCGGCCACCTCGTGTCGGTACGCACCAGCCCGTGGTCTCACGCCGACCGGACCGTGCTGATCGGCGACGCCTGCCACGCCGTCTACCCCTTCTACGGCCAGGGCATGAACGCCGCGCTGGAGGACTGCGTCGCGCTGGACGAGTGCCTCACCGAGCACCCCGCCGACCTCGGTACCGCATTCCGGGCGTACGAGCAACGACGTCGCCCGCACACCGACGTGCTGGCCGACCTGAGCATCCAGCAGTTCGCGGAACTGCGCGACGGCCTGCGCTCGCCGCTCTTCCGGGCCCGCCGCCAGGCTGACCTGCTGCTGCACCGGCTGTTTCCGGCGGCCTGGCAGCCGCTCTACACGCTGGTCTCGCACACCACCACCCCGTACGCGGACGCGCTGCGCCAGGCCCGCCGGCAGGATCGCCTGCTGACCGTGGCGGCCAGCGCCGTGGCAGTGACCGTGGCCGGGGCCCTTGCTCGTGGCGCACTGCGCGAGTTGGGCGGCAGGCGGTGAGCCGGAAGCGGCTGCTTCCGGCTCACCGCCCGTTCCAGATCGGGAGCTCATCGGGCGGTACGGGCCTCATTCCGGCGCCGGAGGCGGACCACCACGAACACTGCGACGGCCACCAGCACGGCCAGGATCACAATCTTCTGGAACGAGCCCGCATAGCCCTCGACCCGCTCCCAGTTCTCGCCGAGCGCGTACCCGGAGAGAACGAAGATGCTGTTCCAGATGAGGCTGCCCAGCGTGGTGTAGACGAGGAAGCGCCCGAGCGGCATCCGAGCCACACCCGCCGGCACCGAGATCAGGCTCCGGAAGATCGGGATCATCCGGCCGAAGAACACCGCCTTGCTGCCGTGCTTGTCGAACCATGCCTGACAGCGGTCGATGTCTTCCGCGTTCACCAGCGGCATCCGCTCGGCGATCGCCCGCACCCGGCGCAGGCCGACGGCTGCGCCGATCCAGTAGAGGGCGAGCGCGCCGACCACCGAGCCGAGTGTCGTCCAGAACAGCGCCGAGGCGAGGCCGAAGTCACCCCGGCTGGCTGCGAAGCCGGCCAGCGGCAGGATCACCTCACTGGGCAGCGGCGGGAACAGATTCTCCAGGGCGACGGCGATCCCAGCACCGGGGCCGCCGATCCGTTCCATCAGGTCCACCGCCCACCCGGCGATCCCATCCTCCGGGGCCGCCTGGGCCACGTACCGGTTGATCATCTTGCTCCCCCCCGACGGCCGTACCAGGTATTCCGCGGCCATCCGTGCCGCGTGGCGTGCACCACCAACGCTATGGATTCGCGCCGCCCCTGCCTACGCACGATCGACAGCAATCGACCCCTACTTTCGACAGATGTGCCGAGGACGTCATGATCGAACTGCGCAGTGACACGTTCACGCTTCCGACCGGCCGCATGCGGCAGGCCATCGTGGAGGCCCCGCTCGGTGACGACATTTACGGCGAGGATCCGACCGTTGCCCGGCTGGAGCACCTGGCCGCGGAACGGCTCGGCAAGGCCGCGGCCTGCCTGATGCCGAGCGGTACGATGGCCAACCTGGCCGCCCAGATGGCGCACTGCCCGCGAGGGTCGAAGGTTGTCGTCGGGGCCGAGTCCGACATCTACCTGTACGAAGCGGGCGGTGCCTCGGTCTGCGGCGGACTCACCTACGCCCCCGTGCCCAACCTGCCGGACGGCCGACTGGACCAGGAGGCGCTGCACGCCGAGTTCGCCATCGACCACACCGACCCGCAGCTCGCCCTGCCCGCCCTGCTGTGCCTGGAAAACACCCAAAACCGGTGCGGCGGCGCGGTGCTGCCGCTGTCCTATCTGGAGCTGATGCGGACGTTCGCCAGCGAGCACGGGGTGCGCCTGCACCTGGACGGTGCCCGCGTCTTCAACGCCGCCGTGGCGCTGGGGGTCCCGGTGGCGGCGATCGCCGAGTACGCCGACTCGGTGCAGTTCTGCCTGTCCAAGGGGCTGGGCGCGCCGATCGGCTCGGTGGTGGCCGGCGGCGAGGCGTTCATCGGACGGGTCCGCCGGGTCCGCAAGCTGCTCGGCGGCTCGATGCGGCAGGCCGGGATCGTGGCCGCAGCCGGCATCGTGGCGCTGGACGAGATGGTCGACCGGCTCGCCGAGGACCACGCGCACGCCGCCCAGCTGGCCCGGGAACTGGCCGACGTGCCCGGCGTCGAGGTCGGCCCGTTCCCACAGACCAACATTGTCATGTTCCGGCTCACCGACGGCGACGTGCGGTCGTTCCTGACCGCCGCGGCAGCGCGCGGGCTGTCCCTGGCCGAGCTTGGCCGCGGCCGGATCCGCGCGGTCACCCACCATGGCGTCAGCGCCGCGGACGTCGACCGCGCGGCACAGATCGTGTCCGACGTGCTCGCCACGCAGACGCACCGACCCCTGGCAGGCACCACCGACTCGGGAGGCAGAAGCTCATGAACCCCACTGGCCGGCTACCCATCATCACCGGGGAGGGCGGCGAAGCGGAGTCCTGGGTGGCCGCGAACCGCGACGCACTGCGCTCCGCCGTGGCCGAACAAGGCGCAATCATGGTCCGTGGCCTCGGCATCGCCGACATCGCCGAGGCCGCCGCCGTGAGCAAGCTGCTGGCCGACCGGCTGTTGAGCGAACGGGAGGGCTTCGCCCCGCGGGACAGGTACGACGAGGGCGTCTACTCGTCCGCCATGTGGCCGCCGGAGCAGCCGATGTGCATGCACAACGAGGTCAGCTACGCGCTCGAGGTGCCGCGCCTGCTCATCTTCTCATGCCTGACGGCGCCCGTCGGCGGCGGCGCGACGGCCGTCAGCGACACCCGGGCCGTGCTGGCCGCGCTGCCGCAGGACCTGGTGGAGCGGTTCGCCCGCACTGGCTGGTTGCTCACCCGCAGCTTCAACGACCTGATCGGGGTGCCGTGGTCCGATGCCTTCGGCACCGCAGACCGCCAGGAGGCGCAGGCGTACGCCGACCGGCAGCGCATCGAGCTGACGTGGGGCGACGAGGGTAGCCTGCGCACCCGCCAGCACCGACACGCCGTGGTGCGGCACCCCGAGTCGGGCGAGCGGTGCTGGTTCAACCAGATCGCGTTCCTCAACGAGTGGACGATGGAGCCGGCCGTCCGGGAGTACCTGGTGGCCGAGTTTGGCGCGGATGGGCTGCCATTCAACACTTTCTTCGGCGACGGCGAGCCGCTCGACGAGACGATCGTGACGGCAATCAACGACGCGTACGAGCGGCACACCGTGCGGGAGCCATGGCAGGCCGGTGACCTCATGCTGGTGGACAACGTCCGGATGGCGCACAGCCGGGAGCCGTACGAGGGCGACCGGGACGTGGTGGTCGCCATGGCGGACCCGGTCCGGCTCAGGGGCGCGTAACCGCACCACGCGAAGTGACCCGGCTCCCCTGCGAAGCCGGGCCATTTCGGCGTTCCTAACCCACCTTGACGTGAATCAGCTCGGACGCCTTGTCCAGCGCGTCAATCACTGCTTGCCGGGTCGTGCCCGAGGCGATGACGTACCCGATCCGGCCGTACGCGTCGGTAGGCGGCGCCACCGTGGCGCCCTCCCCGACGGTGATCATGACCTGCTCCACGCCGGCCACCCGGGACGCCTCCTCGACGCCCTCGACGGCCACCAGGGTGCCGGCCTCGGCGGGCAGGACGAACTGGATGCCGGCGTACCCGTCCAGCCGCTCCGGCAGCGTCACCGGCAGGCCCGCCGCGTACCGGATCTGGCTCTCTATCAGATCGACGCCGCCGGCCAGCCGGAACAGGTCCGGGATCATGCCGCCGGCCAGACGCGGGTTGATCTCCACGATCGCCGGTCCTTCCAGGCCGACCTTCACCTCGGTGTGCGTCGGGCCGCCGGACACGCCGACCGCGGCCAGCGCCGACCGCACCAGCTCGGCGATCTCCCCGGCCCTCGACTGCGGCAGATCGGCCGGGACGATATGCCGGCACTCCACGAAGCTCGGCGCGGCGCCGGTGGTCTTCTCAACGATTCCCAGCAGCCGTTGCTCGCCGTCCAGGCCGAACATCTCGACGCTGTACTCCTGGCCCGGCAAGAACTGCTCGACCAGCGCGGTCCGGGCGGTGGGCAGCCCGCGCCCGTTCGTGGTGATCGCCACGGTCCGCTCGGCCTGCGCCGCCGCGTCCGACTCGGTGTCGCAGCGCAGCACGCCGGTGGAGCCGGAATCGTCGACCGGCTTGACCACGCAGGGCAGCCCGATCCGGGCAGCCGCCACGGCTGCCGCGGGACCGTCCTGAACCACGGCGAACAACGGCTGTCGCACGCCCGCCTCGGCCAACACCACGCGCAGCCGGCTCTTGTCCCGGCACCGGGACACCGCCTCCGGGCCCGCGCCGGATAGGCCGACGGCGGCCGCCAGCCGGGCCGCGAGGACCAGGTAGAACTCGCTCGTCGTGGTGACCGCGCCGATCAGGTGGTCGGGATACCCGTGCTCGCGCAGGGTGTCCACCATCGGCTGCACCCCATCGGTGCGGCAGGGCAGCACGGTGGCACCGGTATCGGCCAGCCCGCGGTAACGCTCGGGGCGGTCGGTGAGCAGCACCGGGTGCAGGCCGACGCGGCGAGCCGCGGTCAGCGCCAGCATCCCGCTGCCGGTCGTGTTCGACTCCACGAACACGATCACCGGCGGCTCGGCGTCCGGCGCGTTCCGCACGTACGACCAGCTGTGGACCGTGGTGCCGAGCGGCACCGGGCGTGCCCGGACGGGCAGCGGACCGACCAGGCCCCGCTTGGCCCGGTACTCGTCGTTGTAGATGGTGTCGACGTACCGGTCGCCGCGGTCGGGCAGGATGCCGACGATCGTGCTGCCGGACGCGGCCCGGCGGGCCATCTCGGTGAGCACCCGGTAGACCGAGCCTGAGGTGTTGCCGGCGAAGAGCTTCTGCTCGCGGGCCAACGCTCGGGTCGCCGCGAACGCCTCGTGGTCGCTGAGCCAGTGCACCTCGTCGATCATCGAGTGGTCCAGGTTCGGCGGGTCCAGGCTGTTGCCCAGCCCACTCTGCAGCCGCTGCGGCCAGTCCGGCTGGCCGAACAGCACGCTGCCAACGCAGTCGACGCCGACCACCCGCAGCTTCGGCAGGCTCTGCCGCAGCCGACGAGACGAGCCGCACAGCGAGCCGCCGCTGCCCACCGCGCCGACGATCACGTCGATCTGGTCGAGGTCGGCCAGCAGTTCCTCGGCGAGGGTGCGGTAGGCCGCCGGGTTGTCCGGGTTGTCGTACTGGCGCGGCCAGAACATGCCCGGGTGGGCCGCCATCAGCTCACGCAGCTTGGCCAGCCGGGCGCCCTGCCAGCCCTGGTCGTCCATGTCCGTGACGATGTGCACCTCGCAGCCGAGCGACCGCAGCTTGGCCAGTGTGATGTCGTCGATCCGCGGGTCGGTGACGATGTGCACCGGGTGGCCCAGCAGGTTGCCGACGAGAGCCACGCCGAGCGCCATGGTGCCCGACGAGCTCTCCACGATGGGGACGCCCGGCTGGAGTTCGCCGCGCTCGATGGCTGCGGTGATGATCTTCTGGGCCACCCGGTCCTTCATCGCGAACAGGTTGTGCATCTCCAGCTTGGCGTACACCCGTACGCCCTCGGCCGCAGGTACGGCCAGCCGTACCAGCGGCGTGCCGCCGATCGCATCGATGAGGTTTTCTGTACGCATGCCTTCCCCTTTCGCCGGCGCGGCCGATCAGCTGCCGAAATCAAAGGAGAGCGACTGGTAGACGGCGACATTGCCGGCCAGTGCGGCGCACGCCGAGGCGGTAGCGGCGAGCGTGTCGTGATAGTCGGGGCGGGCCCGGTCGAGCAGGATGCCGAGCATCGTGCCGCTGTGCGCGGCCACCACGCCCAGGCCGCCGACCCGCTCGCAGACGTCGACCATGTCGGACAGCATGGTGAACGGGCGCAGAATCTGGTTCATCTCGGCGCTGCGGGTGGCGATCCGGCCCACCTCGGCGAGGTCGCGGGCGCGTACCGCGTCGGCCATCCGGGCGAGCAGCCAGGCATACTCGCGCCTGTCGGCTGCCGAGAACGGCTTGGGCAGTTGGTTGAAGGCAACCGTGTCCACCTCGCCGCCCTCGTCCACGCCCACCACGGTCATGCTGGGCAGCGCGCCCAGCATCGCGCGTAGCCGCACCTGTCGGTGGTGGTACGCGACGATCCCCGGATAGAGCACGCCGTCGGTCGGCTCGATCTCCCGCAGGTGCGACTCGATGCGTTCGGGCGGCATGTCCACGCCCAGCGCGTTGCCGACCGCCCGGGCGGTGGCCACCAGGTCAGCCGACGAACTGGCCATCCCCTTGCCTTCGGGCAGCCCGCTGTCCAGGCTGAGGTGCGCGCCGATCCGCTCGCCGGTCTCGGCGATGATCATTTCTGCCAGCCGGGCGCCCTTGCGCTTGTGCGGCGGCCACACCTTGACCCCGGTCACCCCCGGATCCGTGCGGAACGTGGCGACGCTCCACCGGGCCACCGGGAAGGTGACCAGGAAGTCGCCGTCGTCCTCGGGCAGCCGGCCCTGCAACAGCTCGCCGAACGTGCCGTACGCGGCACCGACCCCGGTCGCGCCACGGTAGCGGGGCTTGGGCAAGAGCAGGCCGGAGGTGCGCGTCATGCTCATCGGTCCGCTCCTGGGGGCTCGTCCGCCACCAGCGTGGCGTCCAGTTCGGCCAGGCCCGCGGCGATCCGCTCGCGGCGCTGCTGCCACCACCGCTCGGCCCGGTCGAGGTGGACCTCCTGGCCGGCGAGCATGGCCCGGACAGCGTCCGGGTGGGTGGAGCCGGAGGTACGCTTCGTGGCCAGCGCGCCGTCCAGCGCGAACGCCTCGGCCAGCAGCGCGCCGGCGTCGCCCACGGCCAGGCCGCGGTCGGCCGCGAGCCGGGTCAACAGATCGCCGTCCGGCCGGTCCGGCGACAGTCCGGCGTCCGACGCCGCGACCACGTACTGCCCGGCGAGGACCTGGGCGGTCCGCCAGGGCACATCCGCGTGCAGGGTCAGCAGGTTGGCGAGGGTGAAGCCGCCCAGGTACTCCGCAGCGCAGGCAGCCCGGGTCCGGTCCGGATGCCAGCGCACGTTCTCCAGGACCGCGGTGAACAGCCGCAGCGTGGACAGCATTGCCGCGAAGGTGGCCGGCAACTGTGCGCCGGCCTCCTTGGAGACCTCGACCGAGTTGCTGTACGGGGTGCTGCGCTGCCCGAGCACCACGGCCAGGTGCCCGGCGGTGAGGTGCGCGGTTCGGGCTCGGATACGCTCCAGCACCGGAAAGTTGCGCTTCTGCGGCATCGCCGAGGAGATGCCGGCCCAGTTGTCCGGCCAGTCGACGAACCCGTAGCCCGCGCCCGCCCAGGTCATCAGGTCGGTGACGAAGCGGCTGACCGCCACGCCCCAGAGCGAGAATTCCGCCGTGGCGGTCAGTGCCCAGTCCCGGCCGGCCACCGCGGTGAGCGCATGCTCGCGGACCGCGCCGCAGCCGAGCAGGCGGGCCATCCGGGACCGGTCCCAGTCCAGCTCCTGCCCGGCCATCGCGCCGGCGCCGAGCGGGCACCGGTCGGCCGCCGCGTACGCCGCCTCCAGCCGGTCCAGGGTCTGGACGATGCAGTCCGAGACCGCCGACAGGTAGAAGCCCGCGCTGATCACCTGGGCCGGCTGTTGGTGGGTGTAGCCGGGCATCGACACGTTGACCGATTCGGCCGCCCGGCGCAACGCCACGCGGCCGCAGGCCAGCAAGCCCTCGGCCACCTCGACGATGGCGTCCCGACCGGCCAGCATCTGGGCGCCGGCCTGGAGGTCGTTGCGGCTGCGGTCGACGTGCCAGCGGGCCGGTACCGTACCGAGCCGCTGGCTAACGGCACGCTCAAGGGAGAACGCCACGTCGGCCATGCTCTCGCCGGCACATCGGATCAGCTCGTCGGCGTCCAGCGCGTTGAGCGCGCCGGCCAGCGCGGCGACCTCGGCGCCGTCCAGCAGGCCGAGGCGTCGGTACTCGGCCAGCAGCACCTTCTCCTCACGCACGTACCAGGGCAGCAGCGCCCGGAGCTCGTAGTCGAGCTGGGGCTGGAGCACCTCGGCACGGTACAGGTCGTCCGGGCCGGAGGCGATCCGGCCGGTGAGGCTCGACGCGCTGGCCACGCTTGCCATCGCCGCCCGCCTCAGGCCGGACGCCGGACGAGGTCCGTGCAGGCCTCGAGGACCAGTGCAGCGGTGTTGCCGGGCCGGGTCCGGGCGAAGTAGTGCCCGCCCTCCGGCAGCTCGTGCAGGACCGCGCCGGCGCTGACCGCGTCCCAGTCGCGGTACCGCTCCTGGTAGCCGGCCGTCGCCGGGTCGTCCGCGCCGACCACCACGTGCACCGTGCTGCGCAGCCGGTGGTCTTCGGGATGATCGCGGACGGCCATCAGGAACCGATCGGCGCTGCCGATGTCGTGCCGGTACGCGGCGGCGACCAGCGCGGCCCGTTTCGGCTTGAGCCCGTCCAGCTCGATGTACGCGCTGTCCTGGAGCAGCCGGCGGGTGATCTCGCGGTCGTCCATCCGCTCGATCTCGTCGAGCTCGGCGGCCAGGGTGGCGGTGTCGTCCAGCAGCTGCGCGGCCAGGAAGACCCGGGGCTCGACGCCGCGCTGTTCCAGCAGCCGGGCGGTGGCCAACGCGTGCGCCGCGCCGGCGCAGTGCCCCCAGAGCATGACCGGCGTGGCGATCCGCCGGGTGATCTCGCTGGCAGCCCGCTCGGCGATCTCCGGCACGTCGGTCAAGGGCTCGTCCGGACCACCCAGGTCGTGGCCGGGCAGCTCCACCCCGTACACCGCAACGCCGTCCCGCTCCAGCTCCTTGGCCAGCAGTTGGTAGTTGACGGCGTTACCACCCGCGTACGGGAAGCAGACGATCGTGGCCATCGCGCCGACGGCGCCGTTCAGCGGCTGCAGCATATCGACCGACGTCGCATCGTCCGCGGCCGGGTTCGCGGCGGCACCCTGATCGACAACCTCGGCCAGCGCGGACAGCACCGGGTACCGGGTGAGCTGTCGCAGCGACATCCGCCGGTCGAGCTTGACTACCAGCCGTACCGCGGCCAGAGACGTACCGCCGAGCGCGAAGAAGTCGTCGTCCCGGCCGATCCGCTCGACCGGCACGTTGAGCACCTCGGCCCAGGCGGTGGCGAGGCGGCGTTCGGTGTCCGAGGCGGGGGCCACGTACGTGCCACCACCGTGCCCGAGCGTGCCGGCGAGCATGGCCAGCACCTTCTTGTCGACCTTGCCGTTCTCGTTCAGCGGCAGGGTGTCGAGGCGGTGCACGTAGGACGGGACCATGTACTCGGGCAGCCACTGGGCCAGGTGGTCGCGGGCCGCGCCGGCCTCCACCTCTTCGGCGGCCGCGTAGAACGCCACCAGGTTGCGGCCGCCGTCCAGCACCACGGCCGCGTCCCGGACGCCGGTCATGGCCAGCAGCTTGTTCTCGATCTCGCCGATCTCGATCCGGAATCCCCGGATCTTGACTTGCTGGTCACGCCGGCCGAGGAACTCGATGCGGCCCTCGGGCAGCCACCGGCCGAAGTCACCGGTCCGGTACATCCGGTCGTTCGGTCGAAGCGGGTCGATCACGAACGCCTGCCGGGTCCGCTCCTCGTCGTTGATGTAGCCGCGGCCGACGGCCATGCCGGAGAAGGCGATCTCGCCGGGTGAGCCGAGCGGGACCAGGGCCAGGTTCTCGTCCAGGATGTACGTGTTGACGTTGCGCAGCGATCGCCCCACGGTGACGAAGCCGCGTTCCGGCACACCGGTCAGCACCTCGTGCATGGTGTCGTCGGAGACCTCGGTGGCGCCGTACGCGTTCACCAGCTTGACCTGCGGATAGGCGGCGAACCAGCGGCGTACCAGGTCGAACTTGAGCGCCTCGCCGGTGACCGAGATGGACCGCAGCCGGCCCAGGTCACGATGCGACTGCTCGAGCCGGGTCAACAGGATCTCGAAGTAGGACGGGACGAGCTGGGCGACCCGGACGTCCGCTGCGAGCAACTCATCGAGGAACCGGTCCACGTCGAGCTGCACGTCGGTGTCCACGATACGCACGCTGCCGCCGGACAGCCACGGCGCGGCGAACTGCCACAGGGAGATGTCGAAGCACTGCGAGGCGGTCTGGGTAACCACGTCGTGCTCGGTCAGCTCCATGTCTTCGATCTTGATGTAGAGGTGGTTCAGCATGCCCACGTGCTCGCACATGGCGCCCTTGGGAGCGCCGGTCGAGCCGGAAGTGAAGTAGATGTAGGCAAGCTGGCCGGGCTCGATCGGCACCCGCGGGTCGTCGGCCCGCTCGTTCCGGCACGCGTCGGCGGCGTACACGATCTCGGTGGGCCGGTCGAGGGAGACGACCGCCGCGTCCAGGGTGGCGGTGCTGCTGGGCTCGCTTAGCACCAGGCGGCAGCCGCTGCGCTCCAGCTGGGTGGCGATCCGCTCGGCCGGGAACGCCGGGTGGACCGGCAGGTAGACGCCGCCGGCCTTGAAGACGGCGAGCGCTGCGGCCAACCAGTCCAGGTTGCGCTCCATCACGACGGCGACCACCTGCTCGGCGGTCAGCCCGCGGTCCACCAGGGTGTGCGCGATCCGGTTGGCCCGCTCGTTGAGCTCGGCGTAGGTCCAGTGCTGCTCGTTGTGCGCGGCGGCCAGCCGGTCCGGGTGGGTGCGTACCCGCTCCTCGAACTGCTCGACGAACATCTCGGCCGGCAGTTCGCGGCGCGGTCCGGCAAGGCCGTGCATCTGCAGCTGGATTTCCTCGGCGGAGAGCAGCGTGGCACGGTGGTGCGCGGCGTCGAGGTCGGCCAGAGCGGTCTCGTACCCGCGGAGGTAGTAGCCGAGGAGCCGCTGCGCGTAGTCCTCGTCGATCACGTCGACCCGGTGCCGTACCTGCACGGTGGCACCGGTGAGGCGTACCAGCAGCACGCAGCCGTCCGGCAGGTTCTCCTCGGTGCCGTCCAGGTCGAGTAGCACCTCGGGGAGTGTCTCGCCGCGCTCGTCGGCGCCCTCGTTGAGCGCTGCTGCGGCCACCGCGATCAGGTCGCGCCAGGAGCCGGGCGGTACCGCCAGCACGACCGTGGCCCGGTTACCGTCGTGCACCAGGCCGGTCGTCGCATGCCGTTCCGAGGTGATCAGGCTCAGCACCTTGGCGTGCATGGTCAGCGCCAGTACCTCGCGGGGCACGCCGGCCGCAGTCGGTCCCGCAGGCAGGACCCCGACGACAGTTCCGACCCCGGCGCCGGTCGCGTGCGGCCATGTCCAGCGGGGAATACGGGTCGCCTCGGAAATTGACGTGCGAAGCTTCTCTGCCACCTGTCCCCCATTATTGCAGCGGAAACACGGCGCATTCCACGCCGCCGGAGAAATGACGCGCGGCACGCACATCAAAGGCAATGCCCTGAGCGGCCGAATTGACTTACCGAAGCCTGCCCGACGTGGTGCCGGGCAGTCAAGGCGCTTAAGCGAGGGGTAAACGGCACCGGTGGTGAAACAGCAAGCGGCCCACCTCCGGGCATACCGGTCACGGTGGGCCGCTCGGGTGCCGCGCGGGCACGCTCAGGCGCCGTCGGCCTCCATGGCAGCGATCAGACTCTTGGGCCGCATGTCGGTCCAGTTCTCCTCGACGTAGTCGAGCGCCGCCTGGTGGCTCGCGTCCTTGAGGACGACCTCCCAGCCGGCCGGCACCTCGACAAACGTGGGCCAGAGGGAGTACTGCCCCTCCTCGTTGACAAGCACATGGTAGGTGCCTTCGGGATCTTCGAACGGGTTGGTCATGGCTGATGCTCCTTCTCCCCGGGAAGGTGTTGCTCGGATGCGAGTCGCGCGGCGAGGCCCCGACCGACGGCCGCAATCGACTCCGGTCGGGTCAAGAGGCCCTCGTGATCGGAATCGATCTCGTGGGTGTGAACGACGCCGTTGACATACGGCTGCCAGGACTCGGGGCCCAGTGCACCCGAGTATTCCGCAAGCGTGCCGGTCGCCGAGAACAGTAACATGTCCCCGGAGAATCGGGAAGGGTCAATTGACCGCATGAGCCGGATGTTATTGACATAGACATCCTTCATTCCACCGATGACCCGCTCCCCGACCGCCGCCAACGGCAAGTTTTGGCCGCGGAGGAACTCGACGTATTCGCCGAGCACCCGCTCCGGGTCGGCGTGTAGGTCGTCCGACTCGAAGGTGAAGCCGGCGGCGCGCAGGTTGGCCGCGACCACGGCGTGCTCGTCGAACTCGCGAGCGGCGTCGGCGGGCCGCGGCGGGTACGCGTCGGCCAGCGCCAGCAGGTCCACCTCGGCACCCTCGGACCGCAGCCGAGCGGCGAGCGCGTGCGCCACCAGGCCGCCGAACGACCAACCGAACAGCCGGTACGGCCCGTCCGGCAACACCCGCCGGATCTGCGCCGCGTAGTCGGCCACCATGTCGTCGAGGGTGTCGGCGACCGGCTCCGCCCGGGTCAGCCCGCGCGCCTGGAGCGCATACACGGGCTGGTCCGGGTGGAGGTGGTTGAGCAGGCCGACGTAACACCAGCTCAGCCCGGAGCCGGGGTGGATGCAGAACAGCGGCGGCCGGCTGCCTCGCTTGCGCAGCGGCAGCAGCGGCGCGAACGAGTCGTCCGGGCCGCCCTCGTCCAGGGCCGTGGCTAACTGGGCGACGGTAGGCGCCTCGAACAGCGTCCGCACCGAGGCCTCCACCCCGAGCGCCGCGCCGATCCGGGTCATCAGACGGGTGGCCAGGAAGGAGTGGCCGCCCAGCGCGAAGAAGTCGTCCTGGACGCCGACCCGCTCGACCTCCAGCACCTCGGCGAAGAGATCGCAGAGCAGCTGCTCGCGGTGGTCGCGCGGGGCACCGCCGCCGGACGCGAGTGCCGGCAACGCCGCCCGGTCGAGCTTGCCGTTCGCGGTGAGCGGCAGCGCCGGCACAGGCACCACGGCCGAGGGGACCAGGAAGTCCGGAAGCCGACGTGCCAGGCTGCGACGGACCGCCGCCTGCTCGACGGTCATGCCGTCGGCCGGCACGACGTACGCGACCAGACGCTTGTCCCGGGACCGGTCCTCACGCACCAGCACCGCCGCCTGGGCCACCTCAGGCAGCGTCACCAACGCAGCCACCACCTCGCCCGGCTCGATCCGGAAGCCACGGATCTTGACCTGGTCATCGCTCCGACCGAGGTAGACGAGGTCGCCGTCGCGCCACCGCACCACGTCGCCGGTGCGGTACATCCGGCTGCCCGGCGGGCCGTACGGGTCGGCCACGAACCGCCCCGCAGTCAGGCCCGGCCGGCCCAGGTAGCCGCGGGCCAGGCCGTCACCAGCCAGGTAGAGCTCGCCCAGGACTCCGGGCGGCACCAGGCCGAGCGCCGGGTCCAGCACGTACGCACGGATGTTCGGGATCGGCCGCCCGATCGGCGCGATGACCGGCCAGTCGTCCACGTCGGCCGGAAGCGTGTACGCGGTGACCACGTGCGTCTCGGCCGGGCCATAGTGGTTGTGCAGCCGGCACACCTGGCCGGTGAACAGCTCCCGTACGGCCCCGAGGGTGAGCGCCTCGCCGGCCTGCGCTATGTCCACCAGCGACGGCAGTGCACGGGCGTGTTGTACCGCCGCTTCGGCGACCGCGTCGACCACCAGATTCGGCGCGTACAGCTCCTCGACACCGGATCCGTCGAGCCAGTCGCGCAGCCGGTCTGGGTCGC
>NZ_JBFBAO010000157.1:0-14645 GCF_040682255.1 Micromonospora sp. NPDC051296
CCGCCGCGCCGGCGCCCAGTTCCCCCCGGTACGCCGCAAGGGTCTCCAGCCAGCCCACCAGCGCCCGGTGGGTGTCCGCGCCGAGCGCGTCGGCCGGCCAGCCCGCCGGGTCGGCCGGGCGGGGTGTGCGCAGGTTGTACACGTCGCGGCGCAGCCGGATCAGCCGCTGCCGCAGGCCGTCGTCGTGCAGGTTGCGGGCCACCGCCGTCTGGAGCGCGTCGGCCAGCTCCCGGCCGGTGTCGCGCAGCCGCTCCTCCAGGTCGAGCAGGTGGCGGGCCCAGGCGGCGCTGCGGTCGAAGGCGAGCCGGTCGGCGACGTCGAGGGGCAGGCCGGCGGTGCGCAGCATGAACACCTCGGGCATCCGCCAGGACACCTCGGTGGCCGGTGGTGCGGGCAGGGACACCGTCACGGGTCTCTCCTTCGTCGGCGCGTCGGCGCGGGTCGGGGGCGTCACAGCCGGTACGCCAGGTCGGCGGTGGCGTCCGGGTGCCGCCCGAGGAGCAGGAACAGCACGGTCCGCTCGTCGGTGCCGTCCAGCCCCAGGGCGGTGTCCATGGAGACGTTGTCGAAGCCCAGCACCGCGCCGCAGCCGACGCGCTGGGCGGTCGCCGCGCAGTACGCCCGCTGGGCCACCGCGCCGATCTCGGCGTTCAGGATCCGGTAGCCCCGGGGGCCGTAGGCGTCGAGCACCGCGTCGAGCCGGCCGGAAATGGCCAGCACCGCCCCCACCTGCCCCATCGTGTAGTTGGTGAGGAAGTACTGCTGTTGCAGGAAGGCGGACATGCCGCCGTCGGGTTCCGGCCCGGCCGGCAGCAGCGCGTGCCGCCGCGGGCAGTAGGCGTAACCACCGGCGGCCAGACCGTCGACGTGGTTGGCGAAGACCCAGAGTCGGGTCAGCGCCGGCGCGTCAGCGGGCAACCCGGCGTCGGCCGGATGGTGCCGGCCGGCGGCGGCGAAGGCGAGCGCGGTGCCGAGTTCGGCGGCGGTCAGCTCGGGCGGCCGGCGGAACCGGCCGAAACTGCTGGATCGGGTGGCCAGCACCGTCGACAGGGGACGGTCCAGCCGGTCGAGCAGGGGCGCGGGCAGCTCGACGGGTGCGCCGGGCAGCTCCCGGGGAGCGGCGTCGGGAACCGTCTCCGGGGCGATGACGGCGGGGACCGCCGCCGCCCGGTGCACCTCGGAGACCGTGGCGAACCGCCGTACCCGGCGGGAGCGCTCGTGGGCGGTGTACCGGACCTGGACGTCCCCGGCCGCCGGAACCGGCGCCGCACCGCCGCCCCCGCTGCCGGCCGGTCCGCCGGCAGCGGGCGGGTCCGAAGCGGCGGCCGGGTCGGACGCGGCGGGCGGCGGGTCGGCGGTCCACCGCACCGGCACGACCGCGAAGACGCTCTGATCGTCGCTGTCGAAGCCGAGCAGCCGGTCCATCGGCGCCGGGTCGAAGCAGAGCAGCCGGCGCAGCGGTACGCCGTACGCGGACGCCAGCAGGTCCCACGAGCCGAGCAGGGCGCCGAGGTCCTGGGTGACCACGTGGTAGCAGAAGCTGTTGTACTTGAACGAGTTCTTCCAGAACTTGATGCTGGCCAGCAGGAAGCTGTCCGCGTCCTCGGTGGTGGCGAGCGCGGCCCGGACGGTGTCGCTGACGTCGCCGAGCAGCAGCCGCTGGAGCACGTGCCGACCGGTGTCGTAGTGGTAGACACCGGGCAGCAGCGGTGCCGACGCCCCGGCGACCAGGTACAGCTCCACCGGGTACATGCCGCCGCCGGAGGCGGTGCCCCGTCCCCAGACGGCATAGTCGAAGTGCGCCCGCTTGGCGATGTCCTGGTTCCAGTTGACGGTCATCCGCCGGTCGAGCACCCCGTACGACAGCCGCAGCAGGGCCGCCAGCCGGGCCAACGACCAGTCCGCCGCCGGCGGTGGGTCGTCCCCGGTGACCACGTCCGCCGCCTGCGGCGGGCCGCCCCGGGTGAACAGGTCACGCAGGGTGGGCAGCTCGGGCAGGTCGGTCGGCAGCGGCACCCGGGGCGCGCCCGGGTACGCCGTGTGACGGGAGGGCTGGTCGACCCAGTCCACCTCGAAGTTGAGCGGCTCCATCGGGACCCGGGCCCGGCGGAAGACCGCCTCGGTGTAGTCCCGGACGACGTCGCGGGCCTCCTGCTGCATGCCGGTGCTCCTACGGGAAGGGGTGCGGGTGGAGGTTGCGGGCGGTGGCGCCGAGCCGGTCGGGTCCGGACACGCCCCGGGCCAGGTGGCGCTCCAGCCGGTCGCTGTGCAGCACCCGTTGCCGCTGCCACCCGAAGTCGATCGGGACCAGGGCGGGAGCCACCAGCGCCATCGTGTGCACCCCGGCGATCTCCTGCTCCGGGCAGGTCTGGTCGACGGCGAGCACGTCGCCGCCGAGGCCGGCGATCAGCCCGCACAGGTACTCCGCGTCGGCCCGCAGGTCGTCATGGGTCGGCCGGGTCGCCAGCCAGTCGCCGTACAGCTCGGTCATCGACCGCAGCGGCGGATCGTCGAAGAGGAACCCGGCGTGGTGGGTCATCTCCGGCAGCCCGTACAGCAGGGCGTGGTGGCTCAGCTCGTGGACCTTGGTGTAGTCCCGGGTCATCTCGCGTAGCGCCGGCTCGCTGGCGGCGACCCGCTCGTCGAAACCGGGAACGTAGGACGCCGTCTCGCAGACCGCCGCCCGGACCGCGTCGTCGGGGTCGAGGCTGGCGCCGGCGGCGAAGCAGAGCTGACCGAGCCCGTCGCCGCGCTTGACGGCGACCGCGGTGACCACCGGGACGGGCAGGTCGGCCCGGGTGTCGAAGAGGCGAAGGTCGTACCCGAGCAGGTTCACCCGGTCGATCATGAAGTGCACCGACTCGTCGCGGCAGGTGGCCGGGTCGATCTCGGCCAGCCGCGCGGAGCCGTACCAGGCGAGCAGGAAGGCGTCCCGCTCGACCAGTTCGAGCATGCCGTGCAACAGCGCCTCCTCCGGGCAGCTGCCGCTGGCGCAGCCGTTGGAACACTCCTGGACGAACTTGCGCTGGTCGGTGCGCCGGTCCAGGTAGTACACCAGCTGCTCGGGCACGAGCCGGGGCTCGCGGTCGCGCAGCGAGTAGCCCCACACCCAGTGCATCGGCTCGGTCGGCGAGTAGGGCGCGTAGTAGAGCCCGTGGCC
This sequence comes from Micromonospora sp. NPDC051296, assembly GCF_040682255.1. Taxonomy (NCBI): domain Bacteria; kingdom Bacillati; phylum Actinomycetota; class Actinomycetes; order Micromonosporales; family Micromonosporaceae; genus Micromonospora; species Micromonospora sp. NPDC051296. The sequence goes on from NZ_JBFBAO010000157.1 coordinate 3,161, forward strand.
CTGGTAGAACGCCGGGTGGTAGCCGAGGCCGGCCGGGTCGAGGGCGTCCGAGGCGAGGTTGGCGTAGCTGTCGAAGACCGTGGTCCGCTTGGCCCGGGGGAACTGGCCGGCGTACCGTTCCAGCCCCTCCAGCAGGGCGTACGTCTCGCTGCTGCCGTAGCTGTTGGCGTGCCCGCTCCACCACATCTCGTGCAGGTCGTAGCGGCTGCGGACCCGGAAGTAGCCGGTCACCGGCGCGGTGGCGGTGGCGTTGTACGCGCGCAGCGCGGTGCCGCCCAGCGCACCGGCGACCGGGTTGGCCAGCGCGGCCACCGGCAGGTCGAGGTCCCCGGCGGAGCGCAGCCGGTACCCGGACGGGTCCGGCTTGGGTCGGCTGGTCAGCGGGATGACCGCGCCCTCGGCGGTGTCCGGGCGGGTGCGGGCACAGGCCGGGCACTCGGAGTCGACCAGCACCGCCACGGCCACGGTCTCCAGGGTGTCCATCCGCAGCTGCCAGAGACGGCCGACGCCGGGCCGCTCGGGTTCCGTCCGGGCGGCGACGAGCAGGAGTTGCCACAGCGCGTCGACGGCGAACGGCGTCAGGTGAGGCAGGGCGGCGACGGCGCCGACCCGGGCGCCGTGCTCCAGGGCGTGCCGCTCCTCGCGGACCCGGATGGCCTGCCAGCGACGCTGCACGCAGAGCGGGCACGGTCCCGGCGCGGGGCCGGGTTCCGTCCGCTCGGCGGCGTTCGGCGGCGGGGACCAGCGGGGGCCGACCAGGGCGGTGGCGCCGTGCAGCCAGATCGGCAGGACGTCGCCGCCGGGGACCGCCTCGGCGCCGTCCCGGTTCGCGTCGATCAGGCCCAGGGCGGCGATGCGTACGGTGACCCCGTCCAGCGGCGTCAGGCCCGGCGGGTGCGCCTGGTCCTGGCGTCGCTCGTGGAGCGCCTCGCCGAGCTGTTTGAGGCTGCTGTCCCACCCGGTGGAGGTGGTCCGGACGTCGACGATCATGCGGTTCACCTGTCTGCGGTCGTACGGCTGGGGCGAGGGACCGGGTGCCCCGCCGACGTGGACCGCCGGCGGGGACGGTGGCAGCGGACCTACCCGCCGCCGCAACCGGTGCTGGTGCTGCTGCTGCAGCAGCTGGACGTGCTGCAGCTGCAGCAGCTGGAGCACGAGCAGCTGGAGCTGGACCAGGCCATGACCATGGAGTCGATGGCGTCGACGTCCTCGATCTCGAACGTCTCCGTCTCCAGCGTGCGCAGTTCGTCAGTGAGTTCCGGCATTTGTGTACACCTCCCCTCAGATGTGGCGGGCCACCACGGCGCCGGGCGTCCGGAACGTCCGGCGGTGCGATGGCTCAGCTGGTGCTGCTGCAGCTCGACGAGGTACAGCTGCAACAGCTGGACGTGCTGCAACTGGAGCAGCTCGAGGTGCTGGTGCTGCTGCTGCAGATGTCCATCAGGTCGGCGGACAGTTCCGCGATGTCCTCGACCTCGAACGTCTCGGTCTGCAGATCGCGGAGTTCACTGCGGACCGAATCGGGTAACGAACCGGATGTCGGGGGTTGGTTCGGCACGGGACGTCTCCTTGAGCCGCGGTCGGCGCCAGTCGTCAGTGGTTGGTTTCCGCACCACCACGGTGGATCCAGCGGAGGCACGCAGGGGTTGCTCGCCGATGTGGGTCGGCGGCGGATGGGTCGTGTTGCGGTCCCACCAGGACGGTTGGTCATCGGCGTCGGGGGTCAACCCCGGTTACCCAGGTCAGCCGCAGCTGGAGCAGCTGGTGCTGCAGCTGCAGCAGCTGGACGTGCTGCAACTGCAGCAGCTGGAGCAGGAGCAGCTCGAGCTGGTCGCGGCGAGCGCCTCGGCGCCGTCCTCGACGTCCTCGATCTCGAAGGTTTCGGTCTCCAGCTCGCGGAGCTCGTCGTTCAGGGTGATCAGCATGTTTCCACCTCCTCTCCGTGGTGCGTGCCTCGCCTGACCACTTGCTGTGGTGGTTTCAGTCGGCCGTGCGGCCGTGGTGACGCAGCAGGACCACGCCGCTGCGGAACGCCCCGCTGGCCCGGACGTCCCGGGTGGTCGTCTCGACCAGCAGGGCACTGATCGAGCGCTCGGCCAGCGCCGCCAGCACTGCGGCCCGGTCGGTGCCGGCCGGGGCGTCGGCGCGGGCGGCGTCGGTCGTGGTGACGCCGGCGGTGAGCGTCGCCGGGTCGAAGTCCCGCAGCACCGGGTCGCCGAGGTCGGCGTCGATCCCCTCGAAGTGCCGCACCTGGACGCGGCCGACCGCGTTCAGTGCGGCGGCCAGCCGGGTGGCGACCGGGTCGAACCCGCCGGCCAGCGCCCACTGGCGGTCGCCGCCGCCGGGCAGCTCGGCGACGGCGAGCACCGCGTGCGCCGGCTCGGCCCCGGCCAGTGACAGCACGGACAGCCGGCGGCCGAAGCGGTGCGCCGCCTTGACCACGAAGGCGGTGTCGTCGTCGCGGACCAGCTCCTCCTCGCTCACCACCCGACGGCCGGACCGGCCGCGGATGGCGCTGGTCAGCGCGTGGTAGGCCAGCGCGTCGGCCAGGCCCTGGTCGATCACGCCGTCGATGGTGGCGGCGACGGCCGCGCCGGCGACCGTCGGCTCGACCCAGTCGTCGGCGCCCCGGCCGATGCTTGGCAGCGCCAGTGCGGCGGGTACCCAGACCTGCTCCTCGCGGCCCAGGACGGTGGCGGGCAGCCACCGCCGCCGGGGGTCGCCGGACGGCCCGCCGACCGCCGTGTCCAGCTGCGCCCACGGCACCGGGTGCTCGCCGCGGTCGCGCAGTTCGGCCGCGGACGCGGTCACCGCGCCGGACGGGTCGGCGTACCGGCCCGCGTGGTCGCGGACCGCGACCCGGTACGCGGCGAGCCGGGCGCCCATCACGGTGTGTACGTCGAAGGCGCTCACCTCGCGCGGCCCGCGCCGGCTGGGCAGCCGCAACCGGGCCGTCTTCAGCGGTGCCTGCTCCAGCGGGTCGTCGACGAACCGGGTAAAGACCCCGGCGTTCGGCGCCACGAGGACCTCGGCGCGCTGGTAGGTTCCGTCGTCCGAGCCGTCGGACGGCTCGGTCCCGGGCACCTCGACGTGCCGGCAGACCGGGCAGCCGGGGTGTGGCAGCACCCGTTCCCGGGTGGACTCCAGGGTGGACGCGTCGAGCAGCAGCACCCCGGCGGCCGTGTCCGGTGCGAGGGCACCGGTCAGCACCCGGAAGAGTTCGAACGCGGCGGCGTTGCCGAGCATCCGCCCGGTCACCTCGGGCAGGCTCCCCGGTTCGCCGGCTGCGGCTCCGAGGGCGAGCTGACGCCAGAACTCGGCCGAGGCCGCCGGGTCGGCGGCGGCGGTGAGCCGCAGCTGGGCGCAGAGCCAGCAGGGCGTCTGCCCCGCCGCGACGGTCGGCCCGACCACCGCGCGGTCGTCGTCCCAGACCACCGGCACCAGCAGCGGGCCGTCCCGGTGGCAGGCGCGGGCCAGCTCGGCGAGGCGGGCCAGGCCGTCCGGCCCGGTGCAGTAGACCACCGCATCCGCGCCGGCGGTGGTCAGCGGTCCGGAGTGGACGTTGACTTCGGCGGGCAACCCGTCGGCCCGCAGCTCGGCCAGGTCCGGGCGGAGCGCCTCGGCGTACCGCTCCGGACCGTCGTCCGGGTACAGGTCGAGCGCCAGGCAGCCGTTGCGGAGCAGGCCGGTGGCCGCCGCGAGCAGCGCCGCTCCCCCGCCGCCCAGCGCCACGCGGGCACGGTGGAACCGCAGGAACCGGCCGGTGGGGTCGTCGGCGAAGTGGTCGACGAACTCGATCTGGGCGGCGAACCGGCGGGCCAGCGGCTCGGCCAGCTCGGTGCGGTCGCCCGCGTCCTTGGCGAAGCCGCGGGCGATCAACGCTTGGATCAGGGTGACCACCGTCTGCCGCTGCGCCGGTTCGAGGGTGTCGGTGAGCTGGGCGAGGGTGTGCTCACCGGTGAGGTAGGGGCTGAGCGAGGTCAGCCAGCGGAAGGCCGTCCTGCCCTTGATCAGGAAGGCGGTGTCCGGTCCGCGCAGGTAGGCGCCGGCGGGTGCGTCCAGGAAGACCACGTCATGCCGGAGCTTCGGCCGCATTCCAAGGGTCTTCCCGGCGTCCGGCGACACGCTCATCTGGGCTCCTATGGCATCGACGTCGACAGTCACGAAAGTGACTACATGCTGCCCAAGGTCAACTCGCGAGTCAACAAACTCTTTTAAAAAAGGTAATGCTGGAGGTGAATATCGCGGCCGTGAGCTGCGGCTAAGACAAAACGTACGTTCAGCCGCCCAGGCAGGGACTTCCGGCGCGGATCGACCTCCGCTACCCTGTGGTCGGCCACCGGCTTAGCCCAGGTCAGACGCCCTTCCGTGGGCACCTGTCGGGGCACCGTCGCCGGCCGTGACGCCCCCCAGGGCGGGAGCGTTTCCAATGACCCCCACCCGCTCGACTTTACGGACAGTTAATTGGCGACGTGCAAGCAACCCAGCGTGGCAGCAGGGAATTCGAGGTACTTTCACATGAACATTCGAAGAAGCCTGCTCGACGGGTCCTCATTGCCCGATTTTCCGGTTACGGCGACCCGTTGATGGGCGACCGTTTCGCCATCGAACTGCACGGCGTCACCAAGCGTTATCCGGGCGGGGTCACCGCGGTCGACAGCCTCGACCTCCGGGTGCGGGAGGGCGAGGTGCTCGGCTTCCTGGGGCCGAACGGGGCCGGCAAGACGACCACCATGCGCATGCTGGTCGGGCTCGTCCGGCCGAGCAGCGGGCGCATCCGGGTGCTGGGGCAGCCGCCCGGCACGCCGAGCCAGCTGGCCCGGGTGGGGGCCCTGATCGAATCGCCCGCCTTCTACCCGCACCTGTCCGGCCGGGACAATCTGCGGCTGGCGGCCCGGTACGCGGGCGTGCCGGACAGCGCCGTCGAGCGGGTACTGACCGAGGTACGCCTCAGCGACCGCGCCGGGTCGCCGTACCGGACCTACTCGTTGGGCATGAAGCAGCGGCTGGGGGTGGCCGCCGCGCTGCTCAAGGAGCCGAGCCTGCTGATCCTGGACGAGCCGACCAACGGCCTCGATCCGGCCGGCGTCTCCGAGATGCGGGAGTTGCTGCGCGCGCTCGGGCAGCGGGGCCACACCGTGCTTCTTTCCAGTCACGTCCTCGCCGAGGTGGAGCAGGTCTGCGACCGGATCGCGGTCATCGACGCCGGCCGGCTGGTCGCCGAGGGCACGCCCGACGAGCTACGCGGGGCGCTGGGCACCGGGGTGCTGCTGATCGACGCCGAGCCGGTGGACCAGGCGATCGCCTGCCTGCGCGAGCACGACGAGGTCCGGGCGGTGGAACCGGTCGACGGGCAGCTGCGGGTCACCGCCGATCCGGCGCTGGCCGCGGTGCTGAACCGGCGGCTGGTGACGGCCGGCATCGACGTACGGGAGCTGCGCCCACTGCGCCACTCGCTGGAGGAGGCCTTCCTGGAACTGACCGCGGCGGAACGGTCCGACGCCGAGAGTGCGGATCCGATCGCCGAGGCCACGGACCGGCCGGAAGTGACGACGGGAGTCAACCGATGATCGCCTCGGTGCGGGCAGCCTGGTTCGCCGACCGCCGGCGGCCGGCGGTGTGGACGGTCACCGCGACCTGGACGATCCTCGCCCTCGCGTTCGGCATCGGCATCCCCTACCTCGTGCACCTGGCGCTGGCCGGCGACCCGGAACAGGCCGACGCCGCCGAGTCGCTGCTCGCCGCCGTGTTGCCGGGCCAACTGGTCACCACCGGGATCGGGCTGTTCCCGCTGTTCGGTGGCGCCATCGTGGTCATCCTCGGCGCGCTGGTCGTCGGCAACGAGTACCGCTGGGGAACGCTGAACCTGATCTTCACTCAGCGGCCCCGGCGCGGGCAGGTGCTGGCCGGGCATGCGATCGTCCTGTGTGGCCTGACCCTGCTCATCGCGGTGCTCACCTTCGGCGCACTGGCACTGGTTACCGGCCTGCTCGGGGTGGTGGAGGGGCGCACGGCCGGCTGGCCGCCCGCCGCGGACCTGGCCGGTGCGGTGGCCGCGGCCTGGTTGATCTGCACCGCGCACGCCAGCGTCGGCTGGTTCCTCGCGATCGCGTTCCGGAACACCGCGACCGCGATCGCGGTCGGTCTGATCTGGACGCTGGTGCTGGAGAACGCGATCAGCGGGCTCGCGCTGGTGCTGAGCCCGCTGGAGGTGGTGCAGAAGGTGCTGCTGGCCCCCAGTTCCGGGGCACTGGCCGGCGCGTTGGGTGCCCGGTCTCAGTTCGACGGTGGCACGCCCGGGGTGATGGAATCGTCCGGTGCCCTGCTACCGACCCTCGTCCTGCTCGGGTACACCCTGCTCATGTTCGGGCTGGGCAGCTGGCTGGCGGCACGTCGGGACGTCGGCTGACCCGCCGGAAGGGACGTGGAGATGGAGTTCGTGCTCGCTTTCGTGCTGACCGCCCTGGTCGCCACCGGTGGCTGGATCGCCTGGGCGGCGGTGCGGGGCTGGTCCCGGCTGCGGGATCGCCGGCACGAGCTGCGGCTGGCCCAGGCCCGGTCGGCGGCGGAGATCCGCCGGGCGGAGCTGGCCGCCCAGGTGCGGGAGATCGAACTCGCCAACGAGACGTACGAGGACTTCGTCCGCCGGCACCCGGAGCGGTGAGCGGCGGCGACCCGGTCCTCCCCGACCGGATCGCCGCCGGCTGGTAACCGGCGATCCGGAGCCTACGACTCGGGTGCCGCCGGCACGCCGGACGGAACCCGGATCACCGGCAGGCCGAGCCGTTCGACCGCCGCGGCGACCAACGCCTCCGTGGACAGTTGGAGGTCGAGCACGATGCCCCGCTCGTCCGGCCAGAGCGGCTCCAGAGTCGCGGTCTGCGAGTCGAGCAGGCTCGCCGGCATGTAATGGCCGGCCCGCAGGGACATCCGCTCCCGGATGACCTCGGTCGGGCCGTCCAGGTGCACGAACTCCACGCCCGGCGGGCCCTCCCGCAGCAGGTCCCGGTAGGAGCGCTTGAGCGCCGAGCAGGCCAGCACCGTCGACACCCCCTCCCGGTGGCGGGCCGTCATCCACCCGGCCAGGGCACGCAGCCACGGCCAGCGGGCGTCGTCGTCCAGCGGTACGCCGGCCCGCATCCGGGTCACGTTGGCCTCGGAGTGGAACTCGTCCGCCTCGGCGAAGGCCAGCCCGGTCAGCGCGGCGACGCCCTTGGCGACCGTCGTCTTGCCCGAGCCCGACACACCCATCACCACGATGTGCCGGGTCGGCGGACGGTCACCAGTCATGGACCGTGCCGTCCATCAGCCGGTTGAACGGCAGGTACGCCGGCTGGTACGGGAACCGCGCGGCGGCCTCCTCGTCCAGTTCGACACCGAGACCGGGCTGCTCGCCGGGATGCAGGTAACCGTCAGTGAAGGTGAACGACTGGCGGAACACCTCGTTGGTGAGCGGCCCGTGCCGCATGTACTCCTGGATGCCGAAGTTGTGGATGGCCAGGTCCAGGTGCAGCGCGGCGGCCATGCCGACCGGCGAGATGTCGGTCGGGCCGTGGATGCCCGACTTGATCTGGTACTGGGCGGCGAAGTCGAGCAGCTTGCGCATCGCGGTGATGCCGCCGGTGTGGGTGACGGCGGACCGGACGTAGTCGATCAGCTGTTCCCGGATCAGGGTCTGGTAGTCCCACACGGTGTTGAAGATCTCGCCGATGGCCAGCGGCGTGGTGGTGTGCTGGCGGACCAGCCGCAGCGCCTCCTGGTTCTCCGCCGGTGTGCAGTCCTCCAGCCAGAACAGGTCGTACGGCTCGAGGGCCTTGCCCAGCTTGGCGGCCTGGATCGGGGTCATCCGGTGGTGGCCGTCGTGCAGCAGCGGCAGCTCCGGGCCGAACTCGTTGCGGACCGCCTCGAACACGCCGGGCAGGTGGCGCAGGTACGCCCGGGTGTCCCAGTCCTCCTCGACCGGCAGCGGGGTGCGCTGGGCCGGCTCGTAGTCGTACCGCTTGCCGTCGGTGCTGGGCTGGGCGGCCACCCCGTACACGGCGTTGATGCCGGGCACGGAGGTCTGCACCCGGATCGACTTGAAGCCGAGGTCGAGGTGCGCGCGGATCGAGTCGAACAGCTCCGGCAGGTCACGGCCGGAGGCGTGCCCGTACGCCATGATGCCGTTGCGCGACGCGCCGCCGAGCAACTGGTAGAGCGGCATGCCGGCGGCCTTGGCCTTGATGTCCCACAGGGCGACGTCCACCGCGGCGATGGCGGCCATGGTGACCGGGCCGCGCCGCCAGTACGCCGAGCGGTAGAGGAACTGCCAGGCGTCCTCGATGCGGTGCGCGTCCCGGCCGAGCAGCAACGGCACCACGTGGTCACGCAGGTACGAGGCGACGGAGAGCTCACGCCCGTTGAGGGTGCCGTCGCCCAGCCCGGTGATGCCGTCCTCGGTGGTGATCTTCAAGGTGACGAAGTTGCGGTCCGGGCTGGAGACGATGACGTCGGCGGCCACGATCTTCACGGGAGGTGCCTTTCTCGGGGTGATCCTCAGCGGAGGGTGGTGCCGGCGGCGCTGCCGGCGATGAGGGACAGCTCGTCGCGGCGGGGCAGGCCCTCCCAGTCGCCGTGCGCGGCGACCGCGAAGGCGCCGAGGGCGACCGCGCGCCGGAGCCGGTCGACGAGGTCCAGCCCGTCGAGGTGTCCGGAGAGGTAGCCGGCGGTGAACGCGTCGCCCGCGCCGACGGTGTCCACGGCGGTGACCGGCACCGCCGCGACCTCCGTGACGCCGTCACCGGTGTACGCGCGGGCCCCGTCGGCGCCGAGCTTGACCAGCACCGTGGCCACGCCGCGGCGGAGCAGGTCGGCGGCCGCGCTGACCTCGTCGGCGCCGGGTTCGGCGACCAGGTCCAGCTCGTCGGCGGAGGCGACGACGACCGACGCGTACCCGGCGAGCGGGGTCAGCGTGGCGCGGGCGGCCTCCCGGGACCAGAGCCGGGACCGATAGTTGACGTCGAGGGAGACGAACGTGCCCGCGCCCGCCGCCTCCCGCGCCGCCCACGTCACGGCCTCTCGGGCGCTCTCCGACAGCGCCGGGGTGATCCCGGTCAGGTGCAGCACCCGGGCCCCGGCCGCGAGCGGCCCGCGCAGGTCGGCGACGCTCAGCGCCGATCCGGCCGAGCCGGCCCGGTTGTACGCGACCCGGGTGACGTCGGCGGTACGCCGTTCCAGGAACATCAGACCAGCGGCCCGGTCCGGGTCCCGGTGGGCCCCGTCGGCGCCCACCCCCTCGGCGCGCAGCTGGCGCAGCACGAACTCGCCCAGCTCGTCGGCGCTGACCCGGCCGGCCCAGGCGGCGCGGTGGCCGAGCCGGGCGAGGCCGATCGCCACGTTGCACTCCGCGCCGGCCAGGTGCATGGTCAGCGCCCCGCCGGTGGCCAGCGGGCCGGGCGAACGCAGCGACACCAGCGCCTCGCCGACGGTGAGCAGGTCGACGGCGCTCATGACCGCGCCGTGCCGCCGGTCGCCGCGAGGTAGGCCCGGGCCCGCTCGCGCAGGGCGTCGAGGTCGCCGCCGGAGGCGGCGTCGCCGACCAGCGGGCCACCGACGCCGACCGCGATCGCCCCGGCCGCGAAGTAGCCGGGCAGGTCGGCCAGGCCGACCCCGCCGACCGCGACGAACGGGATGTCCGGGAACGGGTCGCGCACCGCCTTCAGGTACGCGGGGCCGCCCACCGACGACGGGAAGAGTTTGATCGCGCTGGCCCCGAGCTGCACCGCCGTGTACGCCTCGGTGGGGGTGAGCGCGCCGGCGGCGACCGGCAGGCCCCGGCGGGCCGACTCGGCGATCGACTCGACCACCGCCGGGGTGACCACGAACTGGGCCCCGGCCGCAGCCACGTCGGCCACGTCGGCGTTGGTGAGCACGGTGCCGGCGCCGACGAGTGAGCCCTCCGGCGCGGCTGCCCGGATCGCCTCGATGGCCTTGCAGGCACCGGGGGTGGTCAGGGCCACCTCGACGATCGACACGCCCTCGGTCAGCAGGGCGATGCCGGTCGCGATCGCGGCGGCGGTGTCGGTGCCGCGGATGACCGCCATCAGGCGGGTCGCGGCGAGTTCGGCGGTGAGATTGATAGTCATGATCACCATTCCGCGTAGGAGCCGTCGGGGTGCCGGAAGGTGGGGCTGCGCCAGGCGTGGCCGCGCTTGTCGGCCGCCCGTACCGCCTGCTCGTCGATCTCGATGCCCAGCCCCGGCGCGGTGAGTCGCTGGACGTACCCGTCGACGAAGGTCAGCGGCTCCTGGTCGACGCAGTAGTCGAGCACCTCGGCGCCCAGGTTGTAGTGGATGCCGATGCTCTGTTCCTGGATCAGGTAGTTCGGCGTGGCGAAGCCGACCTGAAGGCAGGCGGCCAGGGCGATCGGGCCGAGCGGGCAGTGCGGAGCGAGCTGCACGTCGAACGTCTCCGCCAGCGCGGCGATCTTGCGTACCTCGGTGATGCCACCGGCGTGCGACAGGTCCGGCTGGGCCACCGCGATACCGGCCTGGAGCACGGGCAGGAACTCCTGGCGGTTGTAGAGCCGCTCCCCCGTGGACACCGGCGTGGTGGTGGAGCGGACGAACTCGCCGATCAGGTGGGAGTTCTCCGGCACCACCGGCTCTTCCAGGAAGAACGGCCGGTACGGCTCCAGCAGCGGCGCGACCCGGCGGGCGTTGGCGAGGGTGAACCGGCCGTGGAAGTCGACGGCCACGTCGCGTTCGTCGCCGAGCACCTCGCGGGCGGCGGCCACCCGCTGCACCACCCCGTCGATTTCGGCGACGGAGGCGACCGGGCTCATCCGCCCGGAGGCGTTCATCTTCACGGCGGTCAGACCCGCCTCCACCCGCGCGGCGATCTGGTCGCGGACCTCGCTGGGTTCGTCGCCGCCGACCCAGCCGTAGACCCGGATCCGGTCTCGGACCGGGCCGCCGAGCAGCTGGTGCACGGGGGCGCCGTACCGCTTGCCGGCGATGTCCCACAGCGCCTGGTCCAGGCCGGCGACCGCGCTGGCCAGGATCGGGCCGCCCCGGTAGAAGGAGCCCTTGGTCATCACCTGCCAGTGGTCCTCGATGCGCAGCGCGTCCTGGCCGATCAGCAGCTCGCTGAGCTGCTCCACGGCGGTGCGTACGGTCTCGGAGCGGCCCTCGCAGGTCGCCTCGCCCCAGCCGACGATGCCGTCGGTGGTCTCCACCCGGACGAACAGCCAGCGGGGTGCGACGAGGAAGGTCTCGACGCGAGCGATAGTCGTCATGGTCGATCAGCCCTTCGTCGCGCCGGCGGTGAGCCCGGAAACGATGTACTTCTGCACGAACAGAGCGATGACCATGATCGGCAGGGTGACCACGGTGGTCGCCGCCATCAGGCCGCCCCAGTCGATGCTGGCGTAGCCGACGAAGTCGAAGATCGCCACGGGCAGGGTCTTCGTGCTCGCGCCGGAGAGCACCAGGGCGAACATGAAGTT
>NZ_JBFBAO010000158.1:0-14572 GCF_040682255.1 Micromonospora sp. NPDC051296
GCCCGAAGTACGGCCTGGCGGTCACCGGGCTGGTCCGGCCGGAGGAACTGATCACCCTCGACGCCGGGCGGGCCGGGTTGGCGCTGCGCCGGCCCAGAGGGCCCGGCGCCGCCGCGAGCCGGCCTTCGTGCCCGGACGTGCTCCGGCGGGACGTCTACCCGCCGGATGGCTGCCGGCCGCGACACGGGCTGGGCCATCGTCCGTGCCGGACCGTGCGCCGCCGTCGGCGGCCCGACCCGCGCCCGTCACGGACCTCGCGCCGTTGTCGCTGGCGGGCGGTGCGCCGCCGCTCGAACCGGGCGTTGCGACGTGGGCACCCATGGAGTCCGCCGCGCCGGACTCGGGCACCACGGGATCCGCAGCGGGTGAGGGCGCGGGCACCGGCGGATCGGCGCTGGGCTGCGACCATTCCACGTCGCCCAGCCCGGCCAGGCCGCTGATCGAAGGGCCGATCTCCGCCGCCTCGTCCAGGCAGTGCCAGCAGCCGGCGAGGTGCTGCTCGAACGACTCGCGCTCCGCGTCGTCCAAGGCACCCATCAGGTAGAGGGCCAGCCTCTCCTGATCGGCCGTGGCGTGATCCCCGCCTGCGCGCATCCAGCCCTCTCCTCAACGGGTCGGCACCACGCGGTGTGTCTGTCTGGAGTCCGGGGCGGCCTTGGAATCAGGACGACTCGGTCGAGCCGATCGCGGCGTGCAGTGCGCGTACCGCGTAATAGGCTCTGGATTTTACCGTACCCTCGGGTATCCCCAGCCGCTCCGCCGCCTCGGCGACGGAAGCGCCCCGGTAGTACATCTCGAGGAGCACCGCGCGGTGCTCCGGACTGATCTTCCCCAGCGCAGGACGCACCGCGTGGACGCTCACCACGCGTTCCATCTCGTCGTCCGTGTCGGGGACCCGGTTGAGGTCAGGCAGGCTGACCTCGGGCGGCCGGGCCTGCCGAGCCCGCATCGCGTCGATCGCCACGTGCCGGGCGACCGTGTAGAGCCATGGCGCGATCTTCGACGGGTCGGCGGCAAGCCGCTCCGCGTTGCGCCAGGCGCGCAGGAGCGTCTCCTGCACCAGGTCCTCGGCAAGATCCTGCTGCCCGAGCAGCAGGCGGGTGAGGAAGCGGTGCAGGGGCTGGCGGTACTCGTCGACGATCTGCCTCAGCAGTGCCTCGGCGGCGGACGGCTCGACGGCGGCACTGTCCGAAAGGCACGACCCGACCGACTCGTTGGGCACCGCCGACACAGACCGCCTCCCTGACGGACGGAACGCACCCTGCCAGCCGGGTGGACGTGACGCAGCGGCGTCCTCGCGGCCCTGACCGTGAGCATAGCCGTATCCGTGACGGACTGCTCTTCGCAGGTCGCTCGCCCACCCGGCACCGCACTGACGGCCGTCACTCGAAGCCGATCTCGCCTGACCAATGTGGTCTCCTCTACTGTCGACGACGTGGGCCGGCCCGCGGCCGAGCCGATCGACCCGCCGGAGAGCGGCGCCACCCGATTGACGGCTGCGCACGCCGGCCGGTTCAGCCTCAGGTGGCACGGATCGAAAAAATCCGCGGCGGCCTTGAACGCCGGACGGTGGAGATCCGTCACGACAGGTGTCGCCACGCCGAAAGGGATGGCCCCGTGACAACCGACCTCGTGCCCAACAAGTTCAGATTCGGCCAGACGCCGCGCAGAGTCGTGGCGGCCGTCCTGGCCGGACTGGCGATTCTCTCCGCCGTCGCCGCCACCATCAACTGGGGCGTCGCCTCGGCCCGCGACGACACGGTTGTCGGTGACACGGTCACCGAGAAGCAGATGACAGCCATCGTCGCCGCCGCCCGTTCCTGTCCGGTGCTCACCCCGGCGCGGATCGCCGGGCAGCTCATGGCCGAATCAGGTCTGAACAACCGGGCTCGGAACACCCGCTCGGGTGGTCAGGGCATCGCCGGTCTCGACGACGACGACTGGAAGGCGTGGCAGCCGTGGCCGGACGCCCGACGCTCGGACCTCTCGGCAAGCATCCTGGCGCTCGCCCACCAGCTGTGCGACTTCAGCGGCCAGCTCCGGCTGGCCGGCATCTCCGGTGACCAGTGGCGTCTCTCGGTGGCCGCCTTCCACACCGGGCTGCCCGCGGTCACCGCGGCGAACGGGGTGCCCGCCGATGCCGTCGAGTACGTCGACCTGGTCAGTGGCTACGCCGGGTACTACGGCAAACTGAGGCAGTTCGGCGGGGCCGGCACTCCCGCGCCCACGGTGCCGCCGGCCGCCGACGCGAAGGGAGTTCCCGCCCAGTACGTGCCGCTCGTCGTCGAGGCCGGGTCCGTCTGCGAGCAGGTGACGCCGCCGATGGTCGCCGCCCAGCTGATGGCGCTGTCCGGGTTCGACGCCAACCTGCTCGGCCCGGCCGGTCAGCGAGGCATCGCGCAGTTCGTCCCCGAGGTGTGGCAGGCGTACGGACCGGACGGCGGGTCCGCCTGGGACCCCGCGGTGGCGATCCCGGCTGTGGGCAGCGCGATGTGCGGGATGGTCAAGGAGTTGGCCAACCTCGACGGCGATCCGTATCTGCTGGCGCTCGCCGCCTATCGCAGCGGGCCTACGGCCCTGCGGCAGACCGGCGGCACCTTCGACCAGGGAACCGAAACGTTCCTGCGTGCGGTGAAGGCCCTCACGGACCTCTACACGCTCGACACCCGGCTCGGCAGGCCCGAGCAGGCCGAACCCTCCTCCTCGCCCTCGGCGTCACCGTCGTCCAAGGCTCCCGCACCGGCACCGAGCACGCCGACGGCCACGCCGTCCTCCGAGGGGCGGCCGCCGGCCGCCAAGCCCTCCAGCTCCGCCGAGGCGAAGCCGACCACCGCCGCGCCGACCACCGCCGCGCCGAAGCCGCCGGCCCCGAAGCCGACCCGTCCCGCCGGTGCCAAGCAGATCTTCCACCCGCGTACCGGGCTCTGCGTCAGCTCCGGCAGCACCGGCGACGGGACGCGGCTCACCCTGAAGACCTGCGCCGAGGAGCCGGCACAGTGGTGGGACGTCCGCAACGACGGGACCATCCGTTCCCGTGGTCTGTGCATGGACATCGCCTGGGGCGGCTCCGAGGACGGCACCGCGATCCAGGTGGCCATTTGCAGTGGCAACCCGGCCCAGGACTGGCGGCGCAACGACAAGGGCGGCATCATCAGCGTGCTCAACGGCAAGTCCGTCGACGTGGACATGAACGCCAAGGGCAAGCCGCTTGAGCTCTGGATCTACGTGGCCAACGCCGAGCAGACCTGGCGACTGCGGTAACCGGCGGCTCGGTCGCAACGGCGTAAAGGAAACGGGGGTACGGGCGGCGCGCCGCCCGTACCCCCGTTTCTGCTGCCTGGCGCCGACCGGCGGTGCCGGCGGCCCGTGTCCCAGGGCCTAACCGAAGGCGCGACGGCGGCGGAGCTGGAGCGTCAGGAAGGCGCCACCGCCGAGCAGTGCGAAGCCGAGGAGGACGAGAGCACCCATGCCGCCGCCGCTGCCGCCGCCGTTCGCGCCGGCGCCGACCGGCTGCTCGCTGTCGATGGTCCGGGCGACCGACGCGGCCGGATTGATCATGCCGGAGCCGTACCTGTCGTCGGGGGTCTCGCCTCCCAGCGCGTCGGCGGTGCCCTGGATCCGCTGCTTGACCTGGACGGCGCTCAGCTCCGGATAGGCGGCCCGGACGAGCGCCGCCTGCCCGGCCGTGAAGGCGACGGCGAAGCGTGTGCCCGTGTAGCTCAGCGCGCCGGCATCCCCCGGCCCGATGCTGGTCACGTCCGCGCCGGGCGCGACCACCTCCACCGTGTTCGGCTGGTAATCCTCGACGAGCTGGTTGTCGGCACCGACCCCACCGGCCAGCAGCAGGGCGCCGGTGGCGGCGGGGTCGGTGGGCGACGGCAGCGCGACGGGCTTGGTTGGCGCGCCCGCCACCACGATCACATCGTGGTTGAGCGCGGTGGTGAGCGAGGCAACCACCGCCGGAGCGGACAGGTCCACGTGGGACCCGAGGGCCACTACGGAGGCGCCCGCGCTCACCGCCACCTCGATCGCGTTCGCCGCGTCCGCGGCTCGCCCCTTCCCCGACGTACCGACCATCCGGACGGGCAGGATCGTGGCGTCGGGTGCGAGGCCGCCCGGGGTCTTCGCGGCGCTGGCGTTCGCGGCGATGATGCTCGCCATCGCGGTGCCGGTGCCCAGACAGTCGGTGTCGCCGCGCCCGTTGCCGACGGTGACGTCCGCGCCGACCGCGATGCGGCCACCGAGCTGTTCGAGCCTGCCGTCCACCCCGGAGTCGACCACGGCCACCATGACGCCGTTGCCACGGCTCAGGTCCCACGCGCCGTCGGCCGCCAACCGCAGCTGGGCCCAGTCCGAACGGCTGCTCGACCCGGCGACGGCGGTACAGCCGGCACCCTTCGTGCCGGTCGGCGACGGGCTGGCGCTGGGGCGGGGACTGGGACTGGCGGAGGGCTTCGAGGTGCCGGTGGGCGTGGGAGCCTTGGTCGGTTTCGGCCCGGATGGGATCTGCCCGTGCTTCACCCCCTCGCCGACCGCGTCCCAGGGCAGCACCAGGTGCCAGCCGGGGTTGAGCCGGGCCGGGTCGGTCAGGCTCGCCCCGTCCGGCTGCACCCGTCCGGCGTTCAGGTTGTAGATCTCCGCGGATCGCTCGCCACTGCCGAGAAACCGGTTCGCTATCTCGGCGAGATTCTCCGGCTGACCCTGGTACGCCGCGGCGACGACGTAGTACTTGACGTAGGCCTGCGGGTCCGGCGGGGCTTTCCCGGCCGCCGACGTACCGGCCATCGCCACGACCAGGCAGCCGGCAATCACCACGCCCGCGATCAGGCGTCCAACGTTCGGGCGCTTCGCCAGCACTGACGCTCCTCCTTCAGTTGCGCGCGGCCGATCAGCCCGGCCGACACCCTCTACAGCGGATCAGAGCCGCAGACGTTCAATCCGATCGGCAGAAACGTTCGAACTGACCTGAACCAGAGTCCGATGATCCTCGTCGTGAAGGCGTAAGGGCCACGAGACCGGGCCGGAGCGGACGGTGGTGAGATCGCATGTACGCAACACCCACGACGACGGACGCGGACATCGACAGGCCACCGGCCACCCGCAGCTTCGATCCCCGCCGGCACCGCCGGATCAGCGGTTTGTTCGATCTCTGGCTGGAGCCCGGAGCACACGGTGGCCTGGTGATGCCGCTGAAGCCCGGCCGGCCCCTCACCGCACGGGCCATCACCGACCTGGTCCGGCGCTCCGGCGAGGCCGCGAACGACGTACGGATCCTGACCGCCGACGGCGCCCGGCACACCGAGCTGTTCAGCGAGGTCGCCGGGCTGCTCGCCCACGACGTCCTGGTGAGTCCCGAGGGCGCGGAGATCCGGCACCACCACCGGTCGGGCGGGGACGGGCCGCTGCACGCGGTGCCGCTCGACCGGGAGACCCGCCGTACCAGGGACTGGATCGTGATCCAGCCGCCCGAGCTGGCCACCCCGCTGCCCGGCTGGTTCACCGTGGACCGTGGGCTGGTCCGGTCCCGCAAGGGTGTGGTGGGTCTGCCGCTGCGCGGCGGAGTGGTCCTCGCCACCCGAGCGGACTTCGTCACCCGGCGCGCCACCGCACACCGGCTCGGCGCGGCCCCGGACGGCCTGGTGACCGTCGCGGTCACGGCACGGGCCGGTGGCTTCCTGGTCGGCGACTACGGTGGCACGCAGCGGGTGTACAGCGGCGGCCAGCTCGCCGCCCTCCTGGGCGACCTTCCGCTCTACGGCAGGGAGCTGCGGCTCTGGTTGACGTGGCCGTCCGACCCGGACGAGCAGCAGAGCCTCGGCACGCAGGCGCGGGAGTTGGCCGAGACGACCGGCGCCACCGTCTGGACGCCGCCGCCGGGTGGTAGCGCGGAGCTGGTCGACGGCCGGCAGGACCTGCGCGCCCTCGACTACGCGGGCGAGGCTGCCGAGTGGCAAACCCACCGACCCCGATTCGCCGCCGGTCCACCGACGTTGCGCACGACTCCGGCCGGCCTGCTCGTGCCGGCGTCTGCCCGCCTCAGCATCACGGTAGGCGCCACGCCACCGCCCGACGCCGAACCGCCGGAGCCGGAGCAGCCACCCGAGCCCGCGCAAGAGGCGGAGCAGCCGCCTGGGCCGGCGCTGGCCGTGGAGCAGCCACCCGAGCCGGCACCGGCCGACGCGGGGCCGCCAGGGGAGCCGGCAGCCGTTCCGGTGACCCCGCTCACCCGTCCCACGCTGACCTACGAGGACCGCCGAGCGCCGGCGTACGGGCCGGCGTGGCTGTCCCCGCGACAGCAGGTCAACGCCGAGCAGTTCGAGGCGTTCGTCGTCTCGCCCGACGACGCCCGGTCGATCGCCGACGGCCTGCCCAGTGCCGAGCTCTTCCTGCTCGCTTTCCTTGATCCCAGGTCCGTGCCGGAGGGCCGTCGGCTGCTGCGGGTCAGGGTTGGGCCGGGCGGCGCGATCCCGATGGCGGTACTCCGGGCGCACATGCCCGCGCGCCTACAGCATCTGCGTGGCCTCCGCGAGGCGTACGTTCTGCCGGCGGCGCGGCTGGAACGGGTCTTCACGGTGGACACTTTCGACGTGGACCGCTCGGGTCAGCTGACGCCGGCCGGCGAGTGCGAAGGCGGTTCGTTGCGGATCCGCTGCGCCGCCCCGGCCCGGTCGATCGCTGGCCTGCCCAACGACGTGCGGCGCTGGCCGACCGTCGGCACCCGTCGCGCGTACGCCCTCCTGCCGGCGGACCGTGTCCGCCTGCCGCGCAACTGGCTGCGGCTCTACCGGCACCGGCCGCCGGTCCGCCCGGGACGGCTGATGCTGGAGCTGGGGGTGCCGAGGAACCGCGCCATCGACGTGGCGTCAACGGCCGACCTGCTCGCCCCGCTCACCCTGGTCCGTTCCCGGGCGGAACCGCTGCGCGCCGCGCAGGTAGAACTCATTCTCGGCAGCCGTTCCTACCCACGGGTGCGGCTACGCCGCGTGTACCGCGCCGAGGCGGGCGCCTGGCAGCGCGTACCGCGGCTGCCGAAGGGGCCGCTGCCGGGCGTCCTGCCTCGGCTTCAGTCCCCGGCTGCGAGCTGAACCGACCACCGGCCGTCCGGCACCGGACCGATCACCACCGGTATGCAACGACCACCGGTGGCGGCCGCGAGATCACCCGGCCCGTCCCCCGGTATGCCGGCGATGATGACGACGCACGGGTCGGAGTCACCGTCGCCTGGCTCCGGGAGCCCGGTCAGGCGACGGCAGCCGTTGAAGGTCTCCGCGCCGAGGGCGTCGCCGACCACGGCGACCGTGATCCCGCCGGCGTGCAGCTGCCGGGCGTACGCCGCAGCCAGCCGACGGCACTCCTCGACGACGCCGACCAGGGTGAACACGTCGGGAGCCCGGCCGAGGTCGACCTGGAGTCGCCACGGTCCCTTGCGCCCCAGCACCAGCGGTACCGCCGCCGCGGGTGCCGGCTCGTCGTCGGCGAGCCAGGCGTAGGCGGGCGTCGCCGGGCCGGTCGTGACGCCGGCCAGGCGCACCAGGATCGGGCCGACCTCGGTGAGCACGTCGGCCCGGACGTACGGCACGTCGCCGTCGACCGGCAACGCCGGCCGGGGCAGGACGGCGTCCGTCCGCCTGCCACCACCCACCGGACCGGCCGGCTCCGCCGCTCCCGGCGATTCAGCGGGTGTACGCGTCGACGCCGTGCCGGCGAAGGGAGGCCACTCGGGCGGCGGTTCGGACGGCACGGATAGCCGACTCGGCTTCGCCAGCCGCAGCTGCGCATGCTCCGCCGTCCGCAGGTCCGCCAACCTCCGTCCCGCCGTCCCCTGTTCCGCCGTCCCCTGTGCTGCTGCCGGCCCAGGTGATTCCGGTGACGACGGGACCCGGACCGACGGTGCCGGGACCGGCGGGACCGACACCGGTGGTGCCGGGACCGGCGGTGCCGCCGCAGGTGTGCGAGACGGCGGCGGCCCCGCCGGGGCGGGCAGAGACGTCGATGTGTCCGCCGCGAGGGCGTCGAGTTCGGCCGGGGTCGGCGTGTGGTGCCGTTGCGGCGGCCAGGGACCGTCGTCGAGAGCGACCGAGCGCATCTGGCGTACCCGCCGGGGCAGCACCAGGATCGCGACGACGGCGAGCACCACCGCGAGCGCGCCCGCGCCGACCCGGATCAGGTCGACGTCGAAGCGACCCGGTCCGAGCGGTTCGGACTCCGACGGGGGGCCGGCGGCGGCCGGGGCCACCGGGCTGTCCGCCGGACGCGGCGGGGCGGTGCTCGGCGGTGGCTGCGGTGTCTCGTCGCTCGGCGAGGACGGTGCGCTCGGCGACGGCGACGGCGCCGACGGCGCCACCGTGCTCGGCGACGGTCGGGGGGTCGGCGGCCCGATCGCCGGGAGCGCGCCGGTCCGCACCCCCGGACCGTCGGCGTCACGTGGCAACACGAGAATCCAACCGGGTGCGAGTTCGACGCCGTCGGTGAAGGTCGCGCCATCGGGCTGTTTCCGGCCCCGGTTGAGCTCGATGATTTCGCGGAACCGGTTCCCGTTGCCGAGGGTGAGTAGGGCGATGCTGTACAGGTACTCCCGTTGACCGTTGACCGGCGGCCCGACGACGTAGTACTTGCCGGTCCCCTCGGGCACCGCGGCGGTGGCCGGGGTGAGCGGCACGAACAGGACCGCCAGCAGCAACGGCAGGGTCCACCAGAGCGCCACCGTCTGTCGGCCGCCGGCTCGCCGCGACCACGGCAGTCGCGCCACCGTACCCGACGTCGCCGCCCGGCCCCGAGCACCTGACTCCATTCGCATCCTTCCGTCCCGTTCCCGGTCCGTCGTGGCCCTCAGCGGCCGACCGTGTGCCAGGTCTGGTTGGCCTGCCCGGGGGCGCATTCCCAGATCTGCAATGGGGCGCCGTTGCCGGCGTTCCAGTCGCGCACGTCGACGCACTTGCCCGAGTGCGGATTCCGCAGCATCCCTGCCTCGGCGACCCATACCTGGGCCGGTCCCCCGTTGCAGTACGCGAGCTGCACCTTGGCCCCGTTGTCCCGCGACGTCCAGGCGACGTCCATGCACTTGTCGAGCACCACCAGTGAGCCGTTGGGGCCGAGCGAGAACCGTTGTGCCGGGGTGCCGTTGCACCTCCACAGCTGCAACTGCGCACCGTCGGCCGAGACGCCGCCTGGCACGTCGATGCACTTGTCCACGTATCCGCGCAGCGCGAAGTCGGCGGAGTGCGGGGCGTTCGGCTTGTCGGCGGGCGGCGCGGCCGAGGATCCGCCGTTGCGGAAGGTCACCACGAAGTCCGCGCACCCGGGGCAGCTGAAGACGGTCTCGTTGCCCGGGACCCGGTCATGAGTGGACCACAGGTACGCCCGGGGGCCGAAGGGCCGCAGCGCGGCGGTGTAGGCGCTCTCCGCGTCCCGGTTGGGGTTGACGCAGTTCACCCGGTCGCCGCGTCGCGGATCACGCACGGCATGCGCCTCAGGGCAGGCTGCGAGCAGCTGCCCGCCGGAGCAGTCCCACCTGACGCAGCTGCCTGCCAGCGCAGAACGGGGAGCGCCCGGCGTGTCGATCGTGATCGTCAAGGACAACGCGTCGACGTAGCTGACGTTGTACCAGGGTGCCGCGGGGTTGTTCTGGTCGAAGTTGAACTCGGCCAGGCTCACCGGCTCCGCGCCCCGCTCGCAACGGTCCGGGAAGGCGCCACAGTCACCCACGAGACACCTGAACGTGCTGCCGGGCTCTCCGCTGCACCGTTGCCGGGCGAAGAATCTTCCGCGCCAGTGGTCCGGCTGGTCACCGTCCGGGATGACGATGGTCCTCGACTCGCCCGGGCGCAGGGTGGGCAGCCCGCTGATCCTTCGCGATCCGTCCCCGCTCTCGCCCGCGCCGATCCACAGCGTCTCCCCGGTCGCGTTGGTGAACGTCACCCGTTCACCGGCGACGGCGACGGAACTGCTCGACATGACCACGATCAGGCCGAGAGCGAGCGCCACGACGGCGACGAGTGCGATTCTTCTGCTCATCGCGGCTCGGCGGATCGGGAACGAACCAGTACTCAAGGTCATGTAGCCCTCCATCGGCCTGACGGGCGGACGCACCGGGTCCGCGGACGTGTGCGGCAGGCGCACGCCCGCATGACGGCGCGGGACGGCTGCTGGTTCACCGGCCGCTGGTTCAGGTCGGAAAACCCGGGCACGCACAGGTCTTCACCGCAGGTCGTCTCCTCGTCACGGCACGCCGGCCGAAGCGAAAGGCTGATGGTTCCACGACGGTCCCGACCGCCGTTTCGTTCAGCCGGGCGGGCACAACCCGATCAGAGATCATGAACCACTACCATCCTGCTGTGTCGATTGCGACCGGGCCTGGCGCCCGCCGAGGTCTGCTCGACGTGCTCCTCGACGCCGCCGCCCGAACGCCCGACCAGGTCATCGTGCATGTGCGGGAGGACGGCACCGAGCGTACGGTCAGCTTCCGGCAGCTACGGGACGAGTCGCTGCGGGTGGCCGGCGGCTACCGCGCTGCCGGGGTGGCACCGGGTACTCCGGCGCTCCTGCTCGCCGACGCCGGGGACGACTTTCAACCGATGTTCTGGGGTGCGCTCGCCGCCGGACTGGTGCCGGTGCCGTTGCCGCCCGAGCCGAGCCGGGTACGGGCGGTCCGGGACCTGCTCTCCGACGCCGTGGTGGTGACCGACGACGCCACCGCCGCGGCGGCGGACGGGCTGCCCGCGCCGGTGTTGCGGCTGGCCGAGCTGCGCGCCGGGATCCCACCGGACGACCTGCCGACGCCCGCCGGGGACGACGTCGCCTTCCTGCAGTTCTCCTCCGGCAGCACCGGCGCGCCCCGTGGGGTGGAGCTGACCCATGACAACGTGCTGGCCAACCTGGAACAGGCGCGGTTGGCCACCGGCGCGCGCCCGGATGACGTCCTGGTGACCTGGATGCCGTACTTCCACGACATGGGACTGATCGGCACCCACCTGGCTCCGCTCGCCGTCGGTCTCAAGCAGGTACGCATCGGTCCGCTGGCGTTCGCCAAACGTCCGGCCGTCTGGTTCACCACCGCCCACCGGCACCGGGCCACCCTGCTGTCGGCGGCGAACTTCGCGCTGGCCCTGGCGGTGCGCCGGGTGCCGGCCGAGACTCTCGCCGGCCTCGATCTGAGTCCGGTGCGGTGCGTGGTGGTGGGGGCCGAGCCGATCTCCGCGGCGGTGTGGCGGTCCTTTGTGGCGCACACCCGCCCGGCGCGGCTCGACCCGGCCGCCCTGCGCCCGGTGTACGGGCTCGCCGAGGCGACCCTCGCGGTGACCTTCCCGCCGCCCGGGGAGGTGGCCGCCCCCCTGGTGCTGGACCGGGCCGAGTTGAGCCGGGGCCGGGCGGTACCGACGCACCCCGGCCCGCACGCGGTCGAGCTGATGGACCTGGGCCAGCCGGTGACCGGCTGCGCGGTGCGCATCGTCGACGGCCACGGCCGGCCCCTGGCCGAGCAACGCGTCGGCCAGATCGAGGTGAGCGGCCCGAACGTGGCCCGGGGCTACCACCGGGCGCCGCAGGCCAGCCGGGAGACCTTCGTCGCCGGCTGGCTGCGTACCGGCGACCTGGGTTTCCTGCGCGACGGGCGGCTCTGTGTCACCGGCCGGGCCAAGGACGTGGTCTTCGTCAACGGCCGCACCTTCCACGCCACGGATCTGGAGTCGGTGGCCGTTGCCACCCGTGGCCTGCCGGGCGATCTGACGGTGGTGGTCGGCGCCACCGACCCGGACTCGGGTGGCGAACGGATCGTGGTGTTCGTGCCGTGGGCCCGCCCGCCGGCCGAGGCGGCCGGGGTCCTGGCCGCGGTTCGGGCGCGGGTGGCCGAGGCATGTGGCCACGACGAGGTCCGGGTGCTGCCGCTGCCGCCTGGCGCGTTCGCCCGGACCACCAGCGGGAAGCTGCGCCGGCGCCGGATGCGCGAGCGGTACCTGGCCGGCGACTTCGCCGACCGGGAACGGCGCTGGTGCGTACCGGCCGACCGCATCCCGGCAGACAGTGCGCCGGCCCCTGTCCTTCGGCTGCCGGCCGCCGCCGACGGGCCGTCCCGGCGGGAGCTCGAAGAGCTGATCCGGCAGGTCTGGGCCCGGGTGCTGGACCGGCCGCCCGCCACGATCGGCCTGCACGACCGGTTCCTGGCCATCGGCGGATCGTCGCTGAAGGCGATGGAGGTGCTCGCCGGGCTGGAGGACGCCCTGAGCGCCACGTTGAACCCGGCGGACCTGCGGGACTGCGCCACCGTCGCGGCGCTCGCCGACCGGCTGGCCGCCGGGTCAGTCGTCCGACCGGCCGCCGCCCAGACCGGTCACCACGGCGGCGGCGGATCAGTGACCCTCGCGGTAATCGGGATGGCCTGCCGATTCCCCGGCGCGGACACCCCGGAGGAGTTCTGGCAGCGGCTGGTCGACGGCGTCGACGCCGTCGGCCCGATCCCGGCGCACCGGTGGACCCCGTCGGGGGACACCGCACGGTGGGGTTCCTTCCTCGACGACCCGATGCTCTTCGACGCCGGGTTCTTCGGCCTCACCGCACAGGAGGCCCGGCTCACCGACCCGCACGCCCGGCTCTTCCTGGAGATCGGGTACGAGGCCCTGGAACGCGCCGGGTACGCCGGACCTCGCCGGCACGGCCACCGGATCGGCGTCTTCGCCGCCGTCGGCGAAAGCGCGTACCCCGAACTGCTGGCGGCCGACGGGCCGATCGGCGGGGCGGCGATGCTGGTCGGAAACCTGCGGAACCTCGTGCCGGCCCGACTGGCGCAGGCCCTGGATCTGACCGGGCCGGCATTGGCGGTGGACACGGCGTGCTCGTCGGCGCTGGTCGCGCTGCACCTGGCCGCCCGCAGCCTGGCCGCCGGGGAGTGTGACGTCGCGCTGGTGGGCGGGGTGAATCTCAACCTCACCGAGACCGGGTACCGGATGCTCGACGCCGCCGAGGCGCTCTCTCCCACCGGGCGTTGCCGGGCCTTCGACGCCGACGCCGACGGTTTCGTGCCCGGCGAGGGCGGCGCGGCGCTGGTGCTCCGCCGGGCCGACGACGCGCACTCCGACGGGGACCCGGTGCTCGCCGTGGTCGCCGGGACCGCCGTCGGCAACGACGGACGCTCGCTGAGTCTGCTCGCGCCGAACCCGCACCGGCAGTGGGAGGTGATCGCGGAGGCGTACCGGGAGGCGGGTATCGACCCGACGGAGGTGTCGTACGTGGAGGCGCACGGCACCGGCACCGAACTCGGCGACCCGGTGGAGGTCCGGTCGCTGGCCACCGCGTACCCACCGCCCGCCGACGGGGTGCCGCGCGGGCTGGGCTCGGTGAAGACCAACCTCGGCCATCTGCTCAACTCGGCCGGGCTGCCCGCGCTGGTCAAGGTGGTGCTGGCGCTGCGGCACCGGTACCTGCCGCCCTCCCTGCACCACGCCCGGCCGTCCGCCCGCTTCGACCTCGCCGAAGCCGGCTTCGCGGTGGTCACCGAGGGGAGGCCGTGGACCGCACCCGGCCCGCTGGTCGCCGGGGTCAACGGGTTCGGTTTCGGCGGGACGAATGCGCACGCGGTCCTGCGGGAGGCCCCGGCCGACCCGCCCCGCAGCGCCCCGGCCGAAGCCGGATGCCACCTGGCCACGCTCACCGCGCACTCGGCGTCGGCGCTGCGCCAGGCAGCTCGGGAACTCGCCGCACACCTGCGCGCCCATTCGGAACTCACCGAGGCCGACGTCTGCGCCAGCGCCGGTACGGCCCGTGACGACGCCCCGTACCGGCTGGCGGTGGTCGCCGACGGGGACCTGGCCGGACGGCTCGACGCCGCCGCCGACACCCCCGCCGACGAGCCGGTCGGCCGGCGGCCCCGGACCGTGCTCGTCTTCGCCGACGGCGGCGCGGCGCTGCCGGCAGCGGCCGTGCGTGACCTGCACGACCGGCTGCCGGTCTTCCGGGACCTGCTGGCCGAGGCCGCCGCCGCGCGGGTGGCGGGACGTCCGCTGCTCTCCTGGTGCCTGACCGGCGCGGCGCCGGATCCGCAGGTCGCGGGGCAGGTGGCGGTCGCGGTCGGACTCGCCCTCGCCGGTCAGCTCGCCGCCTGGGGCGTGGTGCCGGACACCACCCTCGGGTACGGCGTCGGTGCCCTCGCGGCAGCCGCCGCCCGCGGCGAGTTGGACCCGGCCGAGGCCGTCCGGCGGGCCGGTGCGACCGCACGATCGGCGGAGCCGGCGTGGCAGGCGGCGCTGCGGCGGTTGCGCCACGACGGCTACGACACCGTCATCGACCTGGGGGCGGGCCGCCGGCTCCGGGCCGCGTTGCAGGCCACCGACGATGACGGCGGCGATCCGGTACGGGTGCTGACGGTGCTGGATGCCGCGGCGCAGCCGGGTGCCGGCGCCGGGGCGCTGCTGGCGGCGGTGGGACGGCTGTGGACCCTCGGTGGACCGCTGGACCGGGCCGCCCTGTACGCCGGCCGGCGGCGGGTGCCGGTGCCGACGTACCCGTTCCAGCGGCGGTCGTACCCGCCGTCGGCGCGAAGCCGCCCGCGGTGACGTAACTGACCCGGTGGCCGCGCCGGACC
>NZ_JBFBAO010000159.1:0-14366 GCF_040682255.1 Micromonospora sp. NPDC051296
CATCGTTACTACCTGGCCGATGCCGTCTTCCTGGTCGTACTCGAAGGCGAGGATGCCGTTCAGATCGACAAGATCCAGCATGCGTTGCGGGCACCGGTCTGGCCGCTGTTCCTGGGCCGACGCGCATTTCCGCCAGCCCGTCCACTGGTTGCCAACGGCCATCACGACGAGGCACGCACGGGCCTGGGGCTGACGGATCAGCCGCTGGAGTGGGTCCTCGCCACCCATCCGTGGCTGGAGGACCGGCCTGAAGTCCGCACCGCCGAGCGGAGGCGCACCGACCGGGAGCCACTGCGAACGGTGATCGACTGCGACCCAGCAGACCCGGTCGCCGAGCTGCGGGTGGACGTGCCCCTGTCATTCACGTCCGACGACCGTCGGTACGCCGCCCGCACGGTGCGCTCGGGATCCGTACCGCTGACCGACGAACTGATCAACACGAAGGACACCCCGTGTACCTCAGCAAGTTGACGGTCAACGTGTACTCGCGGGACTTCCGCCGGGACCACGCCGACCTCCGACACATGCACCGGACCGTCATGTCCGGATGGCCAGATCTGCCGAACGGCATCCCCGCACGTCAGTCCCAGGCCGTACTTTGGCGGCTCGACAGCGTCCACCGCGGCTTCGTTCAATACGTGCAGAGCGACTCCAAGCCCGACTGGAGCCGCTTGGCCGGTGACTACCTCACGGAGCCGGCCCAGGTGCGCAGCCTGCAACCGCTTCTCGACGCCATCACCGCTGGACGGCGCTTCGCGTTCCGCCTGGTAGGAAACCCGACCCGTAGCGTCGTCCGTCCCGCCGACCGGAAACAGCCAGTACCCGAGGGCGCCAAGCGCCCACGCGGCATGCGGATCGCCCGGCATAAGCCCGAGGAACAGATCGAGTGGCTGATCCGGAAAGGGAGCCAGCATGGCTTTGTGGTGCCAACCGCATACAACGGCCAGCCGGACGTGTCACCTTCACCGTGCCTCACCCAGGCCGGGCAACCCCGCTCCGGTGATCGAGGTCCGATCACCATTCAGCCGGTACGGTTCGAGGGGCACCTGATAGTCACGGATGCGGACGCCTTCCGCGCAGCCGTACGGCAGGGCATCGGCCACGGAAAGGCGTACGGCTGCGGGCTGATCAGCCTCGCCCCGGCCCGTACGGCCTGAGGCTACCTGGGATGCGTATGACTCCGCCGGCAGCGACCCGGTCAGCTACGTGCTGCCGGCGGCGCACGCCTGCCTGTGCGGCATCGTGCACGCCGTCATCGTCGCCGTCGAAGCATCCGTCCGGACTCGGCTGCGTGCACACCGACCACGACCGATCCTTCGTGTACGACGTTGCCGATCTCTACAGGCTGACATCACCATTCCGGTCGCGTTCGACATCGCCGCCAGTGGATCAACCGACATCGGTTCAGACACCCGCCGCGCCGTCCGTGACCGAGTCCACGGCGGCACACTCCTCGAACGATGCGTACGCGACATCCGGAGCCTGCTGCTCAGTCCCGGTCCCAGCGGACCCATCGATGGCGAATGGCTTGACGAGGAGTCGGAGATCGACGCCCTACGCCTGTGGGACGAGGACGGCTACGAACTCGCCAGCGGACGCAACTACGGCGAGGAGGTGGACTTCTGATGACCGTCATCATCCTCACCGCCTGCCCCGAGGGTCTGCGCGGACACCCGACGCACTGGCTGCTGGAAATATCCGCCGGCGGGTACGTAGGACACGGCAACAGCCGGATCCGACAGCGCCTCTGGGCCAAGGTCGTCGAAATGGCCGGACCGGGACGGGCGCTGCTCGTCCACCAGCAGCCGGGTGGGCAGCGGCTGTGCTTCCAGGTCCACGACCATCACTGGCAGCCGGTGGACCTCGACGGCATCACCCTGATCCGCCGACCCACCGACCGTACGACCTGCAACGCCGCCCTGCCCGGAGTCTCGAGTAAGCCTCGAGCCGTCGACGCTTCGGACGCTGCACCCGGGACGGTGACACCTCGGCGGCAAGCCCGAGGCAAAGTGAACGAAAACCGGATAGTTGATCTCCGGAAGCCCAGGTCAGAAAGGCTGCTCCCCGTGCACGCGGGGGTGATCCCCGATCCGCAATCACGTCTGCCGGATCGTCCACTGCTCCCCGTGCAAGCGGGGGTGATCCCAGCATTGCGACGTAGAGCAGCAGAATCAACCACTGCTCTCCGCGCACGCGGGGGTGATCCCGCCGGCTGGAGGACGTTGCGCCACAGCCACGTCTGCTCCCCGCGCACGCGGGGGTGATCCGCCCGTCGGGGTCATCCGCTCGGAGACCGCCGTCTGCTCCCCGCGCACGCGGGGGTGGTCCTCAGCTAACTACGTGCCAGGCTCCGCAGGGTGGCTGCTCCCCGCGCACGCGGGGGTGGTCCCACGTCAGCGTTGACGGTGTGCGCGTACCTTGACTGCTCCCCGCGCACGCAGGGGTGGTCCCGCGCCGATCGGCCGGTGACTAACGCGGGACGTCTGCTCCCCGCGCACGCGGGGGTGATCCCCGAGCGCAGCGACGCATGGCGAAGTGACTCGGCTGCTCCGCGGCCGGCAATCGAGTGGTCGGTGGCAGAGTTGACCCTGTACTCGGGCTGACCCCTGGCGCTGAGATCGCGCCTTGGGTGGGCACCGGGCCGCTCAGGCCCGCCTTCTCATGACCTCGAACAGGCTCGAGAAGCTGTCGGCGCCGTGGCCGTCGGCCGCCCGGCGGTCGAGCAGGCCCCGCAGCGGCGTGTGGACGTCTGAGTCGAGTCCCTGAAGCCGGCTGGCCAGAACGAGGTTGCCGACCGCCGCTCGGTTCAGGTCGATGGACGATACCCCCTGGGTGTAGTCGCCGGACTCAATCTCGTGGGCCAGTTCGGTCATGAAGGCGATCATGCCCTGCAACCATTGGGACGCCAGTGGGACGAATTGGGATGGGCTGACGTCCGCGGTGTCAAGCAGCGCGAGGCTGTGCAGGAAGCCGGCCAGGGCCGCGTAGCCGGTACCGAGTAGACCCAGGTCCCAGAGCTCCGCCACCGCCGGGTCGGTGCCGAGATAGTGGCTCGTGGCCAGCGTGTCCAACACGCCGCGATGGAGATTGAACGCCGCGTCCGATCCGCTGTAGAGGAAGAAGGCGTCAGGCGTGGCCACGGTCTGGGGGACGGCCATCATGGCTCCGTCGAGGTAGCGGATGCCATGCTCGGCGGCCCACGCCGCCATCGTGCGAGCCTCGTCCGGGCTGCCGGTGGTCAGATTCACGAGCGTACGACCGGCGTATGCCTCGGGACTCGTGCCGAGCGTGTGTCGAACCGCCTCGTAGTTGGAGAGTGCGACGATCGCGATGGGACTGGCCAGTACCGCGTCCTCGGCCGTTGCCGCCCGAACGGCACCCAATTCGAGGAGGCTTCCGTCCTTGCCCTCGCTCCGGTTCCAGACCGTGGTGCGGTAGCCGGCCGCAAGTAGCGCCGTCGCGAGGGCGGTACCCATCCGGCCAAGGCCGAGAACAGCCACATTGTCGGACTCGTTATGGATCGGTGGGTTATTCGTCATGCGGCTAAGCTAGACCTTGACGTGGACGTCAGAGTCCACGCTCGGTGGGGGAGATCACATGCGCATCGGTGAGCTGGCTCGCCGCACCGGGATCAGCGAGCGAGCGCTGCGCTACTACGAGGAGCAGCGGTTGCTGCAGCCGGCGCGACGTCCGAGTGGCTACCGCGAGTATCAAGAGACCGACGTGCGCCGGGTCCGTAACATCCGGACGCTGCTCGCGTCGGGTCTGAACACCATGACGATCGCGGAGGTCCTTCCTTGCATGGTGGAGGACGGCGAGATGCTCGTACCGGCCTGTCCGGAGCTGTCGCCCATCCTGATCCGGGATCGCGACCGGATCGACGCCGCAATCGAGGACCTGCAGGTCGCTCGCCGGATTCTGGACGCCATTATCACCGCCGCCAAGCCTGCCAACCCGGCGCCCTCGCAGGACTGCCCTCTGGCGGGGGTGGCCTGAGAGGTTCGGCATCAAACCAAACCCTCCTCGGACGGACCGCCGGCCCCGGCGTCCATCCGGTTGATAATGCCGACGCCGCCGAATTGTCCCTCGGCCGCCGTCACTCCAGCGAGGTGGCGATCTCGACCGCCTCGGTCATGGTCAGCTGGCCTTCGAGGCGGTAGCTCACCCCGCCCTCCTCCCAGATCAGGGTCGCGGCGGCGAGCCGGGCACTCTCCTCGCGGACCGTGCCGGAACGGTCCACGTACGACACCGGGTGTGGGCCGCCGACCCACACCGCCTGCTGACCGCCGACCTGGGTCCACTCCGCCCCAGCCCCGCCGGCCTGCTTGAAGAAGACCGGATCGAGCCGGCCGTCGAACGCGTCGAGGCGCAACTCGCCTCGGTAGAGCAAGGTCGCCACCCGGTGGCTGCCGGTGCCGTCCGGATCGGCCACCAGCACCCGCTCGGGCGGGCCCAGTTTCGTCGGCACCCTGATCGGGAACCGCACCGCGCGCTGCGCCTCCTCCAGCTCGGCGGAACGCTGCGCGGGCAGCGGCGACGGGGACCCGGTCGGCAGGACCGGCTCGGACGACGTGCTGATAGTGATCCCGGCGAAGCGCAGCAGCCCGGTCACCGCGTCGGCGAGCGCCGCCCGGCCGGGTGGCAGCAGGGCGATCAGTAGCGCGGCCAGAGCCGCGGCGACAGCGTACCGCCATCGGCGCCGCCACCACCGCGGGCGTGCCGGAGCGCTGCCGGGCTCGGCGGCGAGCCGGGCGCGGACCTGGGCCGTCACGTCGGGTGGTTCGGGTGTCTCCAGCCACGCGGACAGGTCGCGCAGCTCCCGCTCCAGGTCATCCATGTCGGCTGACCTCCTCGGTGGCGAGCAGGCCGCGCAGCTTCACCAGGGCCCGGGAGGTCCGTGACTTGACCGTGCCCCGGGGCCAGCCCAGCATCGTGACGGTTTCGTCCTCGCTCAGGTCGAGGAAGTATCGGCAGACGATCACCTCGCGGTCCTTCGACGGGAGCGATCGCAGGGCCCGTACCAGCGCGGCCCGGCGCTCCCCGGCGAGGACCGCGCCGACGGCGTCGTCCTCGACGATCTCCGAGCCGGGGTCCACCCTTGCCGCCCGCAGCGCCAGTCCTTGGCGGCGATCCCGCGACCGGTGCAGGTTGCGGGTTTCGTTGGCCACGATCGCCAGGAGCCACGAGCGGAAGGACGAGTCTCCGCGATAGCGGGAGAGCTTCCGGTACGCCTTCACGAACGCCTCCTGGATGACGTCCTCCGCATCCGAACCCGCGCCGAGCAGCACCGCGGTCCGGTACGCGGACGCGGTGTGTCGGGCGACCAGGAGTTCGTACGCCTCCCGGTCACCGGCCTGCGCGCGGGTGACGAACTCCTCGTCGTCCAGTGGTACCTCCGGTGGGATCACTGTCATGACACCACCCGCGCGGCCGGGGTTCCATCCCGGCGGAACCTTAATCCGACGAGCGGTGTCACCCGGTCATGATGCCGAAGGCCACCATTTCCCGCCGTACCCTGCTGACCGCGCTGGCCGGCGCGGGCGTCGTCGCGCTGGCGGGCTGCGAGGCCGCCCGCGGCACGGCGGCCACCAATTCCGGCGTCCAGCTGCCGGACCCGCTGCTGGTCGACCTCGACGGCGGGCTCGGCGTGCTGCGCGGCGCCGATCGGCAGACCATCCCGCACGCGGTCGCCAGCACCGACGGGCGGCTGGTCTACGCGAGCGCGCCCGACGGCGCCGACACCGCCTTCTGGCGGATCGACGCCGCCACCGGCGCCACCTCCGACCGGGTCAAGCTGCCCGGCCGCTGGGTGCCGCAGACCGTCTCCACCAACGGTACGACCGTGGCGCTGACCACCGAGGAGGTGAGTGCCACCAAGGAACGCCCCGCTGGGCGGGACGTCACCCCGGTGCTGATCGCCGACGCCGGTGGGGTCCGGCAGCGGCTGCGGCTGCCGGGCAACTTCGTCCCGGAGGCGTTCACCACCGACCTCGCCGGGCTGTTCGTCCTCGAATGGTTGCCGCCGAACGCGCCGGACCGCTACCGGGTCCGCGTCGTCGACCTTGCCACCGGCAAGCCCGAGCCGCTGATCACCCGGAACAAGGTGCCGATCCCGCCCGGCGCGGAGGAGGAGATGCGCGGCGACGGACGTCAGGCGGTACTCGCCCCGAACCGCACCGTGCTCTACACCCTCTACACCCACCAGCCGGACCACCAGCACACCCGGGACCGGATCAGCGGGCGGCCGGGCAGCGACGTGCACGCCTTCGTGCACACCCTGCACCTGGAGCAGCGCTGGGCGTACTGCGTCGACCTGCCGCACCCGTTCGGGGAGGGCCCGGCCGAGGGGCACGCGATGGCGATCACCCCGGACGGCACCCGGCTGTTCGTCGTCGACGTCACCTCCGGCACCGTCGCAGAGATCTCCACAGAGGAGCTGACCGTACGCGGCACCGCCAAGCTCGCTGCCGCCACTGGACCCGCGTACGCGGCGGCCGACCGCGACCGGTTGTTCGTCGGTGCCGGCTCGCAGGTGCGGACCGTGGCGCTCGATGGCCTTGCCGCCGGCGTTGAGTGGCCGGTCCGCGAACCGGTCACCGGTCTCGTCCTCAGCCCCGACGGCAGCCGCCTCTACGTCGGCCAGCACGCCGCGGTGAGCTGGCAGGACGCCACCACGGGCAGCGAGCTGGGCCGCGCCGCCGTGCCCGGCCTGGTGGGGCTGCACGGCCCGGCCCTGCCGGCCTGACAGCGAGGGCGGACCAGGTGCAGGCAACCGGCCAACAGACTTTTGCACTTGGACATTTGCCGGCGAAGATGCGCATTCAGCCGGAGCGGGGTAGCGGCGACCACTTCCATCTGACAACATCGCCCGCAACCCAGTGATCTGGTTCGATGAGGGAGGGCAAATTGACCCTGTCGTCCGCTGTTCGCACGGTTGATAGATCCCTGTTGAGGGTCGAGGTCGACGGGCCGACGACGGCCTTGTTCGAGACGCCGTGGACCGCGCATATCCGGTACTCGCCCAAGTACGGCCGTTCGAGCTCGACCAAGGAGATGTGGGCGCTCGAACTCGCGTCCCTGAACTCGCTCAACGCTGGCGTGGAGTCGGTCGGCGGCCGCGAGCGCGAGCGCTTCACCATCGCGGCGGGCGAGCTCGTGATCTTTGACTGCACCGATCCGTCGGACGCCCGTTGGGCGGCACTGCTGGGGCCGTGGCACTTCGCGCACGCGCTCTTCTATGAGCCGCAGTGGCGGACGTCGGACATCGTCGAGACGTTCAGCAGGCTGCAGTGGACTGACACGCCGGAGGGCATGACGGCGCAGCCGGGCAAGGCTCATGCCCTCGAGCGCTCGATCTACCTCAACGAGGTCCCCGGCGTGGGGACACTGTTCGTCGAGAACAAGAAGGTCGCGAGCCGGCAGGTGCCGCAGTGGAAGGGTTACAGCGCCGAGGCGGGGGAGATCTGGCGGCTCGCCAAGCCTCCGACCGGTGAGCTGGAGCCGCTGCTCTACGTCACGGAGAGCGCGGTGGCGACGCTGTCACCGTGGAGCGGGACGACCTCAGCGCAGTTCCTCGACACCGCCTTCGACTTCCTGAAATCGATCAAGCGCATCGACTGGGCGGCATGATCGGATGGACCCGGTAGTAGGAACCATCATCCTTCTCACCGTGCTCGTCCTGCTGCTGTTCGCGGCCGGGGCGGGGCTCTACCGCCGGGTGCGCGAGCTCGAACTGGCTGTCTATCACGGTGTCGGGCAAAGTCTGGTCGGAACGAATACAGCGAATGCGCTGCAACCCCTGGCGACCACGGGCAAGACGACGGTGATTGTGAAGGTGAACCGTCGCTGCCCGGTTTGCGACGACCTTCTCGGCGGCGTCGCGCGTATAGCCCCTGGGCTTGGAGACGGCATTCAACTGACCGTGCTCTCGGATGACCCTCAATTCGACAAGCCGCTGCCCGAGAACGTGCGCGTTGTCAAGGACGCCGACGCCTGGCGGGCGCTGACCGTGCCGTACGTGCCCGCGGTAGTCATCGTCAGCGCGGATGGCGTGGTGCTCCACACCGAGCCGGGTGGCTCCGTCGAATCGTTCGAGGCCACCGTGGAACGCGCCACAACCATCGGAAAGGAGACCGTACGATGACAGACGTCAGCCGGAGCCGGGTGCTGGAACTGGTACCCAGCGCCGTGGAAGCTCCCGCTTCGTTCGAGCCGACGAGGATGATAGACAAGCGGTCGGCGATGAGCCGGCGGCGGCTGCTCGGCATCGTTTCCGGTGCCGCAGTCGCATCCGGTCTCGGCGTCTTCGACCTCTTGCCGTGGTCGCGGCCGAAGGGCGCGTTCGCGGCCGCCTACACGGAGTACGGCGACTGCCGCGGTTACTACCATTCGAGTACGATCTGCTATCCGTCGACCGCCCTTTACAGTGGCAACTGCTCGGGGTCGTGGCACCGCAACGACGGAATGTCCGGAACCTGCTACAACTACCGCTACACGCACGACCCGTCCAGCTGTGACGGCCACAACGCCTGGCGCTGGACCACCGGCACCAAACGGAAATGCTCCGACGGCTATTACGAGTACGCCGACTGCGGCGGTGGCCGGGTGTCGCGGTTCTCCATCTGCCGTACGGCCATTTGATCCCACGTATCGATGGAGAAGACCAGCTCCCGATTCGGGGCTCTGGTGCCAGGTCTGGCGGTTCTGGGTGTCTTCGAGACCGCCAGCCTGGCGCTGTCCGCCAAAGGCTATGACGTCGCCGGCTTCACGTGGCTGGTCGCCGCATTAGTGGCCGCCTTTTCGCTGTCCGGATCCGTTTGAAGCCTGAACAGCGCCTGGGCGCTGTCCTCGTCGGTCCGGCGAGGGAGAGACGGATTCGGATTTGTCCTGGGTCTTTTCCTGGGCGGCATCGCCACCGCCCTTGCCCTGGTGGTCGTGGGGTCGGTGCTGCGCGCGCCGATACCCGAGGCCGGACGGCAGTACGCGGTACTGACCGTGGCGGCCGTGCTGGTCGTTCGCGAGTTCGGCGTGTTCAAGTTCCCGATCCCGCAGAACGCCCGGCTGGTGCCGCAGTTCGTCACCCGCATTCCGTTCTGGGGCGCGGTGCAGTTCGGTGCGGAGATGGGCACCGGGATGCGGACGTACTCGCCAACGGGGTTGCCGCACATCGTCGTGGCCGCCATCGTGCTCTGGGCGTCGTGGGGTGAGGCGATCGCAGCGGGCACGGGATTCGCGCTCGGACGCGCGCTGATGCTGCTGATCTTCCTCGCGGCTCGGAACAAGGAGGGTGCCGACGCGGCGTTTGAGAAGGGGATGCCACGGCTGCGTCCCGTCTTCGCGACGCTGCTGGCACCCCTGATCGTGATGCTGGTGCTGCTGTGGTAGACGACGCGGCCGGGTGGGTGCGGTACGCCCTCGCCGTCACTCTGCTGGTGGCCGCGGGTGCGAAGGCGAAGGATCTCGGGCCGTTCATTGGCAGCCTGCGCACCTATGGCCTGGGCGGACGGTCGGCCACGGTGGCCGCCTCCATGATCATCGTCGTGGAGGTGGCTGCCTCGGCCGTGTCCTTCGCGGCGACGAGCGACGTGGTCGCCGGAACTGTCTGCGCCGTGCTAGGGCTGCTCTTCACCGCGGCGCAGACCTACCTGCTGGCCACCGGCCGGCGCGTGTCCTGCCTCTGCTTCGGTGCGCAGTCCGCCGACCACGTATCGGGGCACACCTGGGCGCGGGCAGCCGCCGTACTGCTGGGTGGTTTGTTCGTCGCCTTCGCCGGCTCACCGGCGAGGGCTACGGATGCGCTCACCGTCGCCGGTGGCGTCCTGCTTTTCGCAGCGATGGCCATCGCCGACCGGAGCCTGCGTACCCGCAGGAATCAGCTGGTGTGACGCATGAGGATGGCCGCCCCCGCGCGGAGTCGGCCATCCTCAGGCGCGGACGATGCTCATCGCGACCTGCTTGAGCGTCTCGACCAGCACCCGGCCATCGCCCATGACCGAGATGACGGCCCCGTCGTCGGTGGTGATGACGACGTCGTGGTTGGTGGTCTCTGTCCCCGAGTGGGCCACCAGCTCGGCCCGGCCGAGCGGCACGTCGAACGTCTCGAGCAGATTCAGGCCGGCCGTGCGCGAACCGGCGAGCCATTCGGTGATCAGCTGCGGGCCGGCCGCCGGTGTGGTCCGCTCCGGCCTGAGCACGGTGAGCCACATCGCGGAGCCGCCGTTGGCTCGCTCGTACCGCCGGGTGGACACGCTGGCGGTCGGATCGCCGGAACCGGGTGCGGCGGCGTCGTCGCGGAGGCGGTTCTCGGCCACGGCAAAGGTGGCGACACTGTCTTGCGGGTCGGCTCGCAAACCCTCCGGCAGGAAACCGATCCGGAAGCCGTCGAGAGGGAGGCCAGCCACGCTGTCCGAGGCGGATGCCGACGCGGCGGGCGGCAGTGTTGCGGACGGGCTTGGCCCGGTGACCAGGTTGACGGCCAAGACGGTGGCGCCGACGGCGGCGAAGACCCCGGTGGTCAGGGCGGCCGCTCGTGCCGCCCGGCGGCGGCGGACCCCGTGTCGCACCCGGGAGACGAGATCCTCGGTCAGCGGAAGGTCGAAGTCGGCGTCGGCCAGCGCGGCCAACTCATCCGGGCGGTTCTCGGACACGGGACTCACCTCTCTGAGGCCAGACGAGCGCGCAGCGTCGAGAGGCCACGCGACATTTGGGAGCGGACGGTCGCCTCGGTGCAGCCGAGCAGCTGGCCGATCTGGTGGTCGGGCAGGTCGGCGAGGTAGCGCATGGCGATCGCGGCGCGCTGCTTGGGCGGCAGGGACCCAAGGATCTGCCGGATCACCGCGGCGGAGTCGACGGCCGCGAGTTCGGGGTCCTCCCTCGCGCTCTCGGGCACCCGTTCGACGGGTATGGCCTTCCGGCGCCGACGTTCGTTCAGGAAGACGTTGACCATGGTGCGTTGGGCGTACCCGACGGGGTTGCCGTCATCGCGGAGCCGCGACCAGGCCAGGCCCACCCGGATGAGCGTTTCCTGAGTGAGGTCCTCCGCCGCTGCCCGATCGAGCGTCAAGACGTGCGCGAAGCGCAGAAGCCCGGCGCCGGACTCCCGGAGGAACGACTCGAACCCCGAGCCGCGGGACGGAAACCCTGGAACGTTCACAACCTGATTACACGGCAGCGGACCGATTCTGTTGCATCCGCTCCCGAATGCGTGACGCGGCTGAGAACGTTCGTGGTCAGAGCACTAAATATCGGTCTGACCCACCTGTTGGTCCGGCGGTTCGAGGAGGCGTTGCAGCAGTAGCAAGCCGCTCTTGAGGTCGGCGCTCTGGTCGAGCAGCCACTGGGTGCTGAGGCCGTCGGCCGCCGCGAGGACGAGCGAGGCCGCCTCCTCCAGGGGGATGTCCGACCGTACGCTGCCCGCCGCCCGACCTTCCTCCAGCAGGGTCACGATCTCCCGCCTCAGGTCGGCGTACCGCTCGGAGAAGTGTGCCCGTGAGCGGTCGTTGCCGGCCTCCAGTGCGTGGGCCACCATGCTGTTCAGCAGGGCCATCAGCCCCGGTACCCGCATGCTGTGCTCGGTCGATCGATGGATCAGGTCGACGAAGGTGCCATCGCCGTCGTACGGGGCGTCGAGGAAGCGGCGGTCGTGCTCCCGCAGCACCTCGATGAAGAGCTGCTCGCGGGTGCCGAAGTGGTGCTTGAGCACCGGATGCGTCACGCCGATCGCCTCACCGATGGCTCGCAGCGAGGTGCCCTCGAACCCCAGCCGGTCGTAGACCGCCAACACCTCGTCGATGATCTGCTGCCGCCGCGCAAGTCCCTTGGCGTACGGTCCCCGCTTCGGTGAACCCTCCTGCCTGCTGGGCGGGATGCCCGGTGGATCCGGGTCGGTCATGGCATACCTCCAAGGCGATCGGCCGGCCGGTGGAGCGCGACCTGTTCGATCCTATGACCACGGCCACAAAAATATCCACGCGGATATTTTCAGGTTACCCTCTCCTCCAAGCGATCGAGCGACCGCAGAAGGAGACGGCATGGCATGGCAGTTGTTCAGGCTCGGACGCTGGTCGTTCCGACGCCGATGGACCGTGACGGGAATCTGGGCGCTGCTGCTTCTCACCATCGCTCTCGGGGCGGCGACCCTGTCGGGAAAGACCAACGACAGCTTTGAATTGTCTGGCATCGAGTCGACGCAGGCGTTCGACCTGATCAGGGACCGCGATCCGGGAGCCGCGCCGGACGGCGCGACTGCGCGGGTGGTGTTCCAGGCCCCGAACGGTGAGTCACTGGCAGACCCGGCCAACCAACAGGTCGTGTCCGACGCGCTCGTGGCGCTGAGGACGGGCCACGTCGTGTCGATCGTCGACCCGTTCACCGCGGGGACGATCTCCGAGGACGGCCGTACCGGCTTCGCCTC
Source organism: Micromonospora sp. NPDC051296 (assembly GCF_040682255.1). Taxonomy (NCBI): domain Bacteria; kingdom Bacillati; phylum Actinomycetota; class Actinomycetes; order Micromonosporales; family Micromonosporaceae; genus Micromonospora; species Micromonospora sp. NPDC051296. The sequence continues at coordinate 12,413 of NZ_JBFBAO010000159.1, forward strand.
AGTCAGCTACGACCGAAGCGCGGTCGATCTGTCCCAGGCGGACCGGGCGGCCCTCGAAGCTGCCCGTGATGTCGCCGAAGAGGCAGGGCTGACGGCCACCATCGGCGGAGACGTGCTCGGCGTGGAGATCGGCGGGGCCATCGCCGAACTCATTGGCATCGCCATCGCCTTCGTGGTGCTGGCCCTCACCCTCGGGTCGCTCGTCGCGGCCGGGATGCCGCTGCTGACCGCGCTGGTCGGCGTCGGCATCGGGATGACCGCCATCGCCGCCCTGACCGGCTTCGTCGAGCTCAGCACCACCACCCCCGCGCTCGGCACGATGCTCGGGCTGGCCGTCGGCATCGACTACGCGCTGTTCATCCTGTCCCGCTATCAGGCCGAGGTACGCCAAGGCCGCCCGCTGGAGGAGGCGGCCGGCCGCGCCGTGGGCACCGCAGGCTCAGCGGTGGTGTTCGCCGGCCTCACCGTCGTCATCGCACTCGTCGGCCTCGCCGTGTGCGGCATCGGATTCCTCACCGAGATGGGCCTGGGCGCAGCGTTCACCGTCGCCCTCGCCGTACTCATCGCGCTCACCCTGCTGCCCGCACTACTCGGTGTCGCCGGCACCCGCGTCACGAAGCGAAATCCTCGCGCCGCGACGACGCACACCGCCACCAACGCCACGCACACCGACGCCGATTCGAGCCCCGAGGAGCCACGCACGCTCGGGCGCCGCTGGGTCGAGAGCCTTGTCCGGCTTCGCTGGCCCGCACTCGTAGTCGGGATCGCGGCCGCCGCCGTGGCCTCGATCCCCGTAGCCTCCCTGCAACTCGCGCTGCCCGACGACAGCACCAAGCCCGCCGGCAGCGACGTACGCATCGCCTACGACCTCATCGACGAGCACTTCGGTGCCGGAGCCAACGGGCCGCTGCTCGTCGTCATCGACACCAAGGAAGCCCCGGACCCGGCCGCCGCGGTCGCGACCGCCACCGAGCGGCTTCAGACGCTCGCGAGCCAAGACGACTCCAACATCGCCGCCGTGATCCCGGCCATCACCAGCGACAGCCCGCAGGCGCAGCAGGCCCACGCGCAGCAACTCGACACGACGCAGTACGCGACCCTCACGGTGATCCCTCGCTCCGGACCGTCGGACCAGTCCACCAAGGACCTGGTCGCGGACATCCGAGACACGCTGTCCGACCTGCCGGACCAGAGCGGAGCCCGGGCACTGGTCACCGGCGTCACTGCCGTCGGCGTCGACATCTCCAACGAGCTGACCGAAGTGTTCCCGCTCTACCTCGCCGTCGTCGTGGGGCTGGCTCTCATCCTGCTCATCGCGGTGTTCCGCTCGATCTGGGTGCCCGTGAAGGCCGCGCTCGGCTTCCTGTTCTCCGTCGGCGTCTCCCTGGGCGCGACGGTCGCGGTCTTCCAATGGGGCTGGCTCAACGAACTCGTCGGTCTCGACACCACCGGCCCGGTGCTGTTCCTGCTGCCGATCCTGCTCACCGGCATCCTGTTCGGCCTGGCGATGGACTACGAGGTCTTCCTCGTCACCCGCATGCGAGAGGCCTACGTCCACGGCACTCCAGCACGCCAAGCGGTCATCGACGGATTCGCCCACAGCGCCCGCGTCGTGGCCGCCGCGGCCCTCATCATGGTCGGCGTGTTCGCCGGCTTCACCCTCACCGACGACATCATCCTCAAGACCATCGGTTTCGCCCTCGCCATCGGCGTCCTCGTCGACGCGTTCCTGGTCCGCATGCTCATCGTGCCCGCCGCCATGCTCATCCTCGGCCGGCGCATCTGGTGGATGCCCCGCTGGATGAACAAGCTCGTGCCGACCCTGGACGTCGAAGGCGAGGCACTCACCCAACACCTGGCACCACGTTAGCCACCCGACCGGTGCTTGGCGTTGACCCGGTCTGACCGCAAGACCGGCACCGACGACGGCGAGGCGGTGATCGCCTACTTCGGC